>NZ_CBDRFA010000008.1:0-171084 GCF_965343085.1 Nocardiopsis synnemataformans
CGACAGCCGCCGCGTTGGTGGCTCCGTATCCCGTCTCGATGATCGCCCCGCGCTCGGTTTCCTCGACCATCGGCAGCTGCCGGACCCGCTGATCGGGGGACGCCAGCGCGGACTCGACGAGTACCTGGAAATGGTCGGCCATGCGCGCGACCGTCGGCTCCCCGAACAGGTCGGTGCTGTACTCGAAGCCGAAACGCATCCCCTCGGGGGACGCTTGGATCATGCAGGTGAGGTCGAAGCGGGATACGCCGACACTCATCCCCTGTTCGACCAGACTGTGCATCCATGGCTTGGGTTGAACCAGAGCCGACTCGTGTTCCAGGAAGGGAAGGCTCTCGTCGGCGAACATCACCTGGAAGACCGGGTTGTACCCGAGGCTGCGTGTGGGCCGCAGCGCCTCGACGAGCCGCTCGAAGGGAACTTCCTGGTGGCTCTGAGCATCGAACATCTGCTTGCGGACCTGGAGAAGCACGTCCTCGAAGCGGGGATTGCCGCGCAGGTCCACGCTGAGGGCGACCGTGTTGACCAGGAACCCGATCATGGACTCAAGGTCGGCGCGGTTCCGGTTCGCGATCGGCACACCGATGACGACGACGTCCTGCCCGCTGTAGCGGGAAAGGAAGACCGCGAAGGCGCTGAGCATGGTGATGTAGTCCGTCACCTGGTACTCGCGGCTCAGATGTGCGACCTGTCGAGTCGTCTCGGCGGACAGCCGCTGCCTCAGAAAGCCGCCCTTGAGACTCTGCTCGTCCGGACGTGGGAAATCGGTGGGCAGCGTGAGCAGTTCCGGTGCCTCGGAGAGCTGCTCCTTCCAGTAGCCCAGATGGAACGCGAGCCTGTCCTTCTCCAACCAGCTCTGCTGCCATACCGCGTAGTCGGCGTACTGCACCTCCATGTCCGGCAGCGGGGAGGGCTCACTGTCGGCCAGGGCCCGGCAGATCTGGAGGAACTCCTGGCAGAAGAGGTTGATCGAGTAGCCGTCGAACACCGTGTGGTGGGCACTGAGCGCCATGACCTGATCGGTCTCCGAGAACTTGATGAGGCGGGCCCGCAGCAAGGGGCCCTCGCCCACGTCGAAGGGCTGATCCCACCACCGTCGGATCTCCTCCTGCGTCTGCCTCTCTCCTTCCTCCTCCGGGAGCATGGACAGGTCGGTCGTCGGCAGCGCGACCGGCCGGTCGTCCGCGATGACCTGCCAGACCCGGCCGTCCTCTTCACGGAAGGTCGTGCGCAGCGATTCGTGGCGTCGAACCATCTCGTCCAGCCCGTCCCGGATCACCGCCTCCTCCAGGGACGCCGGAAGCGGGATGAGCCAGTTGACGGTGTAGGACGTGGTGCCGGGGCTCAGGCGATCGATGAAGAAGAGCCTCTGCTGGTCGAAGCTGGCGGGCAGCGCTTCGTCACGGGAGACCTGGGCCAGCGGGCGCAGTTCCAACGGCTGGAGCTCCTCCTGCCTCCGCTGCAGTTCGCGCGCGACCTCGGCGATGGTGGGCAGTTCGAAGAAGAGACGGACGGGCACCTCCAGCGAGAACACCTGCCGGATCCGGGTCGCCAACTGAGCCGCGAGGAGGGAATGCCCGCCCAGTTCGAAGAAGTCGTGGAGGACACCGATGGGGGAGCGGCCCAGGATCTGCTCCCACACCGAGACGAGCAGCGCCTCAGTCGTGTTGCGCGGAGGGACGCGAACGGTCGTCCCCAGCGACACGGAATCCTGCGGGTTCAGTAGCGCGCGCCGATCGAGCTTGCCGCTGGAGGTGACCGGCAGAGCATCCAGTGCGACGAGGTCGGACGGCACCATGTAACCGGGCAGCCGCTCGGTCAGATACGCGTGGAGCCGGGGGATCAGGAGGTCCTGGATTTCGGCCTTGAGCGGCTGGTTGGCGTAGCTCGACCAGTCCTGGACCGCCTGCCCCTCGATCGCGGTCGGATCGAGGTACTCCTCCTGGTCGGTGCTCGGCTCGATCCCGTCCCGGGTCAGCAGAACGGTGTAGCCGCCGTCCGAGCCGTGGCGGCTCCAGTCGATGGCGGACCGGTAACCGGCCCGCTCGGCGAGCTCCCTGATCTCCTCCGGGTCCACGCCTCGCGTTGGCTCGGCCTGTGCACGCCAGGCCTCGACCGTCTCCAGCCCGGACTCCCCCTTCAGCCAACGGAGGGTCCGTACCGCGTCCTCCACGCGTGAGTTCGCGACATCGCGCAGTCGGATCCGGTCAGGCCGGTCACCATCCAACGTCTCGCGCAGCTTGGCGAGGGTGAGCCGTTCGGAGGCCCAGTCGTGGTCGGGGCAGTTCGGGTTCGGACGCTCTGCCCTGTCCTGGGAGTCGAATCCGACGTGGAGCACCACCTGATAGCGGAACATCGACATCTCGTTGAGATGGCGGCCACCCTTGGGCCGGATCTCGACGCGGGAGATGGCGCCGGTACCGGTGGCCCAGTCCCGAAAGAACGCGGGGTCGAGGGTCAGTTCCTCTTCCTGCCGCACCTGGTGCTGGACACGCCGCCAAAGCTGTTCACGCGTCATGGAGTCGGGCACGCGGTGCGCCTCGACACTGGCGTGGAAGGCTTCGAGCAAGGGGAGGCTGCGGACATCGCCGACGATGATCCGTCCGCCTTCGGCGACTCGGGCCAGCGCCCCTTCGAGAACGCGCACAAGGTAGTCGATGCCGGGGAAGTACTGGACCACCGAGTTGATGATGACGGTGTCGACCGAGTCCAGTCGCAGATCACTGACGCCGTCGGCCTCCCCCTGACTCAGGGTGACGACCTCCCGCAGCTCGGGATGGGCGTCGAGGCGGCTGCGGACGGACTCCAGAACCGATGAGGAAAGGTCCGTTCCGTAGTACCGGTGGCGTCCGGGAGCCAGGGGGAAGAGCAGCAGGCCGGTACCGCAGCCGATCTCCAGAATCGTTCTCGGGTCGTGGTCGCGGACCAGGGCCACGGTCTCTTCCTGCCAGGCCCGCATTTCCTCCAGGGGAATGGGTCGGCCGGTGTAGCTGCTGTTCCAGCCCGAGAAATCGTGGCCGTCCTCGGTCGCCGCGCTCGGATCAAAGGAGTCGTAGACCTCGCGCCAACGGTCGACGCGCTTGTCCGCCAATGCGCCGTCGTGCTCCTGCACGGCCGACTGGGCGAGCTGAGGGTGCGGAATGACGTACGAGACGAGGGTTCGGTCACCCGGCCTGTCCTCACGGACGATCGTCGCCGAGTCCTGGATGGCGGGATGCTCGCTCAGGACGCTGTCGATCTCGCCGAGTTCGATGCGGTAACCGCGGATCTTGACCTGGGAGTCGGTGCGCCCGAGGAACTCCAGATTCCCGTCAGGGCGCCAGCGCGCCATGTCGCCCGTCTTGTAGATGCGGTCCCCGGGAATGGCGCTGAAGGGCGAGGGGATGTACTTGCTCGCCGTCAGTTCCGGTTCGTTCGCATAGCACGAGCTCAGACACGTACCGCCGATGTAAAGGTCGCCGGGAACGTCGATCGGGCAGGGACGCAGGCTTTCGTCGAGAACGTAGTAGTAGGAATTCTGGATCGGCTTTCCGTACGGGATGCTCGACCAGTCGGGATCCACCTCCCCGACGGGGAAGTAGTTCGACCAGACTGTCGCCTCCGTGGCACCGCCGAGACCGACGACCTGGACGTTCGGGAACGCTGCCGTCAGGACGTCCGGTGACTGGAGCGGGATCCAGTCACCGCTCATGAAGACCAGGCGAACGGAGCGAGAGACCACCTCGATCGCGCCGTCTCCGTCCATGGGCAGGAAGGGAACAAGCTGCATCAGGGCGGCCGGCGCCGAATCCCAGAACGTGATGGGCTCACGTGAGATATAGGACAACAGGTTCGCCGGCTCCTGAATGTCCTGGCCCGTGGCCACACGGATCGATCCCCCGGCGGCGAGAATACCGAAAATGTCGTAGACGGACAGGTCGAAGGTGAGAGATGTGACGAACAGGATGCGGTCTTCATGTCCCACAGAGAACGTGGTGTTGACCCATTCGATCAGGTTCACCGCGGGGAAGTGCGCGACCGTCACGCCTTTGGGAGTCCCCGTGGAGCCGGATGTGAAGATGATGTAGGCGATGTCCCGCGGATCACCCTGCGTGGGAAGGTTGCCTCGGGGCATACCCGCGATCTCGTCCGATGAGTGAACGACGTGCGGAAGTTCGGGGTCAAGGTCCCCGTCGCCGGTCTCGGAGTCCAGGCGCACGATGTGGGCGAGGTTCGGGAGCGGGTCGGCGGCCAGCAAGCGTGGCACCAGGCCGGTCTCCGTCAGGACACAGGTGATCTTCAGTGAGTCGATGATCCAGTGCCACCGCTTGACGGGGGCGTTGGCGTCCAGGGGGATGTAGGTCGCTCCCGCCTTCAGGATCCCCAGCAGCGCGGGGATCATCTCCGCGGAGCGCTCTGTGAGGATCGCGACCTGGTCCCCGCGTTCGAGCCCGATGTGCTTGAGGAAGCGCGCGACCTGGTTGGCTCGCTCGTTGACCTCGCGGTAGGTCCAGCGCTCGTCCTCGAAGAGCAGGGCCAAAGCCTCGGGGGTCTTCTCGGCCTGCCTCTCGAACAGGCCGTGGATGCACAGATCCTGCGAGTACGGGGTGTCCGTGTCGTTCCACTCGTGGACGAGCCGGGAGAACTCGGCCTGGGGAAGGAGGGCCAACTCCCCCAGGCAGGCCTGCGGTCTGTGCCCGAATTCCGTCAGGATGCGGTGGAGGTGCCCCACCAGGCGCTCGACCGCCTCTGCCCCGAAACGCACGGTGTCATAGTGGACCGTGAGGGTGAGGCGGTTCCCGGGGGTCACCACGACGCTCAGCGGATAGCCGGCATGGCTCTCCGCCCAGGTCCGGACCATCCGGAGGGAACAGGGGTCGGGCTCCTCCTCGTGATCCTCGACCGTCACCACGGTCTCGAAGAGCGACTCTCCCGAACCGATCCCGCTCCACTGCTGGATCTTCAGCAGCGGGCTGTACTCGTGCTCGTGAAGCCGCGTGTACCGCCGCTGCAGATCCTGCAGCCACTCCGCCCAAGCCATCGAGGCGGGCACGCCGACGCGCAGCGGCAGCGTGTTGATGAGGGCCCCCACCATGCCCTCGATCCCGGGCAGATCAGCGGACCGGCCGGGGGTGGTGACCCCGAAGACCACGTCCTCCGTGCCCTGATAGCGGCTCAGCAGGAAGGCCCAGGCGCCCTGGACCAGAGTGGAGAGCTCCAGACCGTGCCGCTCTCCGACGTCCCGAAGGTGTGCGGTCTCCCGCTCGTCCAGGACCAAGGAGGCCTGGTCGTAAGCGATCTGGCGAGCCTCCGACGGAGCCCCCTCGGCCATGGAAGGCCTGAGCTCCACAGGAAGCGGGCTCGCGGACGGAACGGACCGCAGTTCCTCGCGCCAGAAGGCTTCGGACCGGTCGGTGTCCTGGCGGTTCCACCAATCGACGTAGTCCTGGAACGGAGCCGCCGGCGGCCCGTCGACCGCTCGCTGTGCGACGAGGTGCTCATAGGACCGCTCGACTTCACGGAGTACCCTCGCCTGGCTCCGCCCGTCCATCAGGGCGTAGTGCAGACTCCAGAGAGCCTCATACCGCTGCTCCTCCAGACGGACGAGGTGGAGTCGCCACAAGGGCGCCTCGGGGAAACCGTGCTCATGGTCCCACCGCAGACGGGCCCCGCGTGCGGACGACCGCTGCACCTCGGTCAGGTTCCGCCAGTCCTCGTACTCGAACGGGACCTCGACGCTCTCCCAGACCACTTGCACCGGCTCGTCGCTCGACGCTGCCCGGAAGCTCGTCCGCAGTGCCGCATACCGCTCCGTGACCCGTGCCCAGCTCTCGTGGAACGCGTCGATGTCGAGGTCCTGAGTGATCTCGAACAGCGTCTGCGCGTGGTAGAGCCCGGACTTCCCCCCATGCAGGGATTGGAACAGGATGCCCCGCTGGGTGGGCACCATCGGGTACGAGTTCTCGATCCGGCCGCTTTCTGAAGACGCAAGGGGGTTTTCCACTGGGTCGTCAGGAGTGTTCAAGGCTGCAGTCCTCTTAAATCATGAACGATGCTTTGTACTACCGGTCTTGATTGAGTGCAGTGACGCTCGTCGAACGAATCAAGAGATGCCTTCACGCCGTCGACGTGAACACTCACGACGGGCGCGAACCGGGCCAGAACAAACTCCTGTGAACGTTCCGTGCGAACCTCTTTGTGCTTCAGCGAGAAGACCCGCCACCCAACTCGGAAGAACTGGACGATACCGAGACTAATTCGTGCCGCCGCGCGCAGTAATGCCCAACTGGGGTGCTATGGCCCTGATCAACCGGCTACCCCTTCCAGGGCACATCCGGTGGATCCCACACATGACGTACTGTGTTCCACTGGTGACCGAACAAGACTAAAGGGGATGGTTTGCTGAGTTTTCCCAGCCCTGCACGTGGTCGAGGACGGACGGACGAATTCTCCGCTCTCCTGAATCGCGCGGGTGGCGCCACAGTGCCGTTGGTGTCAAACTCCGAAAAGGGTCGCATTCTGCCATCAGAAGCGACCGGACAGTGAGCGTGGGCCACACCTCGATCCCCGCAACGACCGGAGAGCGCCGACATGATCCTTCTACTGCTGAACGCGGTCCTGATCCTGGCCGTCGTGGCCGCCATCCACGTGTACCTGTACAGGCGCCTGGTCAGGGACGTGTCCAGGAAGGACGGTGTGTGGCGGCGCACCGGCACCGTGCTGGTGTGGCTGTTCGCGGCCGTCACCGTCGGCGCGATGGTCGCCGGTCCCGCCGACGCCCCCTTCCGGCTCGTACGCGCCCTCGAAGGGCCGGGGCTCTACTGGCTGGCCCTACTGCCGTACCTCATCGTCGCTCTGCTCCTGGGGGAACTAGTCCGCCCTCTACTGCGGAGGGCCCTCGCCCGCCGCGCCGGGGACACTCCCGTCCCCGGCGCGTCACAGCGCAACGGCCCGGCGAACGAAACAGTCGATGAAACCCGCATCGAGAACGAGGAAGCGGAGAGCGGGTCATCCAGCGGGGATAAGGAAAGAAATTCCGAAACCTCCCGCAGAATATTCGTCGCCCGAACCGCCGCGATCGGCGCGATCACCCTCGGTGGATCGATGGCGTATCTTGAATCCATGGTTGGAGATTCACCCTCGCAAAGTTCTGGGGACCGCGGGATAGAGGTCTCCCTGCCCTTCACTGGACTGTGGCGCGTCGAGAACAGTCCGGCCCGGCGCGTTCCGAGCCATGGAACAGACATGTACGGTGGGCGCTACGCCATCGACTTCGTCGGTGTGGACGACAGACACCGGACGGCAGGCAGTCGAAGCTGGCGAACTTTCCTCGCCACCGAGCCGCCGGAACTCTTCTTCGCCTTCGGTCGGCCGATTCTGTCCCCCGTCCACGGAACCGTTGTCGCGGTGCACGATGGCGAGCCCGACCACGAAGCGCGCAGGTCACAGGCCGCGTTGATTCCGTACGCACTGAGTCAGGGAGCACGGGTCCGCCAGGGCGTGGGAGCCATCGCCGGAAACCATGTGGTGATATCTCTTGCGGAGGGCCGTGTCTTCGTCGCTCTGGTGCATTTCCAGGCCGGCAGCATCCGAGTTTCCGCCGGTGACGAAGTCGTGGTGGGCCAGCACATCGCGAGCTGCGGGAACTCGGGAAACTCAACCCAGCCGCATGTGCACATGCAGGCCATGGACAGTGATGACCTGTCCGGCGCCAGGGGCGTACCCATGCGGTTCCGCCACTTTCGCGAATGGCCCTCCGGACTGGCGCGGAACCACGTCCGGGATCTGGCTGTCCCGGGGGAACGCGCGGTGGTGGAGCCCTTGTAGACCACGCCCGCGGCGGCCGAGTGCCCTTGGTGGCACTCCGGCGGCGCCGGGAGCGGTATCAGAGAGCCTCCGGCTGGTGCGGGTCAGCAACCGCATCCGCCGGAGGCTCTTCATCGAACGGCCATGCCCACCGCCGACGTCCCGACCGCTGCGGCCAGGTGCCGGGCACCGATGTGGTTCATGTCCGTCGGGCCATCATTCGGTAGGCAACCAGAAATCCCCCGAGGGACCAGACCGCGAGAACGAGGAAGGGCATGAGCCGGACACCGTCGGGCGGAACACTGAGCGTATCGCGGAAGCTCTCGGCCATGTACTGGAACGGCAATACCGTGTGAACGGCGGCGAACCAGTCAGGAAGCCGGGAGACCGGAAAGGCGATCGGTGAGAACATCAGCGCGACGAACACCACAAGCTGGGACATCATCCGGGCAACCGGCGGGACAAGTCCGTATCCGATGCCATAGCCAATGCCGATCGCGGCGGCCGCGGTCAGGAGGATCGCGGGAACGATCAGGGGGCTGATCTGCAGTTCCAGGTCGAACCGCAGCCAGGCGACCATGAGCGCGGCCAGCATCCCCGGCAGAGCGGTCACCAGGGCGATCGTGGCGTCGGATGCGATGAGCGCGCTCCGCGGCACGGGCAGCGACCGGTTGAACTCGAAAATGCCCTCCTGCTTCGCCGAAGCGACTTCCTGGGGCCCGATCACCATCCCGACGGTGACGAGCCCGAGCACGGGCGCACCCGTCGCCAGGTAAAGCGCCGTTTCAGCGTCCATGGTGGGCATGAGGAACGCGAACCCGACGATGATCCCCACCGCGAGGCAGGTCTGGATCACCAGATTCAGCGGCAACGTCGCACGTCCCCGCAACCCCGCCCAGCCGAGCAGCAGGCCGTAGCTAGACATCCAGTGACGCATCGTGCTCCCCTTCTTCTGCGGTGGGCGTGGACTCCCCGCCCACGAGGTCCAGATACACGTCCTCCAGGCCGACCGGCACAAGAGAGAATTCGTCGATCTCCTGTGAGTCGCGGAGTTGCTGCGCCCACGCGAGCGCAGCGGCGGCCGCACTGGATTCGAGGGCGACCGTCAGCCGTCGGGGGGCACGCACCGCAGGGCCCGCGGTCGCGATGTGGTCCGGGATGGAGGGGAGGCTGTCGATGTCCGCAGCCGTCATTTCCAGTCGGAGATCGCCAGCCGCGCGGGAACGAAGCTGTGCCGCCGTCCCCTCCGCCATCACCTTTCCGGAGTCCAACACGACGATGCGGTCCACGCTCCGCTCTGCCTCGATCACGTTGTGGGTGACCAGCAGGACGGCGCAGCCCCGATTCGCCAACTCGCGGATCTGCTCCCACAAGAGCCTCCGGCGGGCGGGGTCCACGTCGTTGGTCGGTTCGTCGAGCATCACGACCTTGCCGGGTGACGCCGCGGCCATGCCGAACGCCGTCAGCCTTCGGACACCCCCGGAGAGCCGCTCACCCGTAGTGTCGGCCCACTCTGCGAGGTCCAGGACCTCGATCAGTTCATCGGTCCGCGCGCCGGCGGCCTGCTTGTCCATCCCCCGGATACGGGCCATCGATTTAATGACCTGTCGAGGTGTCACGCCGGTCAATGGTGCGTGCGATTGCGGCATCACCGCGACCATGCGACGGACTCTCGACGGTTCCGCCACCGGATCGCATCCATCGACCCGGATGGAGCCGGACGTTGGCACGGTGAGCCCGGCCACCTGATTGATGAGCGTCGTCTTGCCAGCACCGTTGTGCCCGAGGAGACCCACCACCTCGCCGGCCTCAACATGTATGTTGACGCCGTCATTGGCGCGGGCCCCGCGCTTGTAGACCTTCACGATATCTTTGATGTACAGCAAAACATCTTCCTGTTGACTCGGAGGTACGGTCCAGCATTTGGATCGGTCCGGAGCGGCTGCCATGCGGAGCGTGGATCGCCAGTCGACGCCTTCCGCAGCGAGGGCTTAGGGTGTGATCGAAATCTAATAAGGCGTTTTCCCGGAGGGCATGCGTGAAGGCTCTCAAGCATCTGCCGCTGTGTCCTTCTCTACAAGCTTCCATTGCAGGGCCATGGCCACAGCCATGGTCCTGTTCTTACAGTTAAGCTTTGCCAGCAGGTTCGCGACCAGGCGTTTCACGCCATGCGAGGAGATTTGGAGCTGTGTGGCGATCTGTTTGTTACTGAGTCCGCGAACCAACAACTGCAAGGCCTGCGTCTCCCTCGGCGTCAGCTCGGGCAACTGCGGTCGCGCGTGACCCTGACCACCTCTCGTACGGGCCAATAGCCGTCCCGCGATCGGTCGCGGAATCACCACGTCGCCTTTGGCTACATTCTGTAGGGAGTCGTCGAGTACTTCCGTGGTCAACAGGTCCATAATGAGGAACCCGTCCGTGGACAATTTAGCCACACTGTCGAATAAACGATCATCACTTCGTGGGAGCAGGAGAAGTATTTTGGAGCCGATCGACCATGACCGCTGCGCGAGTTCCTCGATATCCGCTACCTGCTCGTCGCCACAGCCAAGGATGACGACGTTCGGCGGTTTGTCCATCAGCTTCTCGGCACGGAAGCCAATCGAATCAAATGGCACGATTTCATATCGAGTCGGAGCCGATCTCAGCATTGCAATGAGCCCTTGGTGGATTACTTCACTGCCGACGTGGATCGCCACCACAAGCGACCCACACCCACGCCCAGTCAGAGAAATTGACTTAACCATGTACTCAATCCCAGCGATTTCTGCATGATCCGCTTGTACCCGGATTCAAGAAAACAAGGACGGGTGTGGAGACGCCACCGGATCCCGCTCGGGAGACGGTGACGCACCGCAGGATCCACCAGCACCGTTGGGGGAGGGCGAATCCGTGCTGGCCCTGATGGGGCAGGGCCTTCTGAAACCAGCTGACGAGCTGGCCACGTCCCCCGAAGGGGCGCGGGCGCCAGGGCTCAACGAGAGCACCCACGCCCGTACCGACTCCTTCACATCCCGGGTCAGCGTGAACCGGCATGCCCAGAACAGCCCTTCCGGCAGAGCGACGCCAGGTCATGAAGATAGGCGGTGGTAACTTCATTTACTGCTCCAGTTTCGACACGGCGAATGAACAGCAGGGAGCCGTCGGGTTCCAAGAGGGCGATCTCGATATTTCCGGCTCGGCGGTGGGCCTTACCGAGGCCTGGAGGCCGACCTCTTCCCCCTTGACGCTGGTGACCGCCGCAATCGGGGGAAGCCTAGCCATGCAGGCATGAGAAGCACACACCTTTCCAGGAGAAATACTGGGCGCATCCAGTTCATAGCAGCGTGTCTTCTTGCGAAATGCGCTGGTTTCTGATATATGGAACCAGACCCAGCGGATCTGCCAAGTTTGCTGCTCATGGCGGTGTTGCCGAGCCATGGAGTCACCTAGCCGGCGATTCGGCCCGATGTGAATAAAAAGCCTGCGCGATTCTGATATTCGATGCCCTGGAATCACGTGGACCAGCCGATAGGGTACAAATGTGCAGGTAGAGGGCGATGCAAGCACTGGCGAATGAAAGCGTTTCGGCCCATGCGTGCAGGTGTCAAAAATATGAACCTGCCACGAACAGCACATGAACCCAACCCGGACAGCAGTGCTGCTGACCCGCCAAGACCTCGTCGAACCAAAAATTCGCGTGGCCGGATGCGGCCACACCCGGGGTTCCGCGCAATGGTGGCGGCCGTCGACCGGTGTCGAATCAGATCGGCAAACATACGTTCGGATGGTGAAGCCCGCAGGAATTAATGACGCTGGAATCTCGCTGGCAGATGCTGTCAATGCCCATGTGAAGCACATTGCAACGACACTGGAGCGCCCTCTTCAGTGACAGCTTTTCCAGGAACCCCCTACACTAATACTGGAATCTGTGATGTCATGCCTGTCATGCCCCCTGGAAGAGAGGTCATAGGCCGGTACGGGCGCGAGCTACGTGCCATGCGCAAGGACTCCGGCATGACACAGTCGGTTCTGGCACGCGCGGCCAACACCAGCAAGAGCACCATTTCCGCAGTTGAGAGAGGGATCACGGCCCCGTCAGCGAACCTGCGCGCGGACCTCGTGAACGCTCTGGGATCCGAACGTCTACCCCGTGTGTGGGAAGAGCTGACCGGTGACGACCGTGAAGCTTGGCGGGAGGAAGTCGCCGAACTCGTGGACAGGTCGAGTGCGGTCTACGAATACCTGGTCCTGGCTTGGTCCGCTCACCTGCAAAAGAGGGCTTACGCGCAAGCCTTGATCAAACACGGGGCTCAGTGGCTCACCGACGAGGAAGTGCGGTCACGAGCGGCCGCGAGGGCCAAGCGTGCGGCGAGGCTGGCGGAGAGCACCCACCCGAAGCTGTGGCTGGTCGTGGACGAGACCCTCCTCTACCGGCGGTACGGGAGTCTGAAAGCCACCCAGGAGCAGTTGGAGTCCGTGGTGGACCTCATCGAGCGCGGGCGCATCACCATGCAGCTGATCCCCATGGACGCTCCGAGGCATCCCGGTGGCTCCGGTCCGTTCAAGCTGATCACGACCACGGGTGCCCACCCCGACGTGCTGTTCACCGAGAGCGCTCGTGATGGCCAGTTGGCCACCAACACCACGGAGACAACGCGCTGGCGCATGCAGTTCGCGGCGCTGCAAAGCGCGGCACGTTGCCCGGACGAGACCCTCGAGAGTCTGAGGGCGGAACTGAGCAGGTTGAACACTGGACAGTAGGCCGACTTGGCACAGGAGTACGTCCTCCAACGGCGGGGCGAGTTCCCCGGGCGGAACTGCGCCGGATCACCGCCGCCGCCTATGCACGTCCAGGCCAGCACCGACCGGGGACCGCGCGACCTCGCCGTGCCCTGCCTGGTCTTGGGCGGTGAGGAAGGCCCCGTCGGCTCTCATGTGGATGGAGCGGTGCGTCGGCCCCGCTTCCACAGGGACACCAGTGAGTTACCTACCCGCCGAGGCGTGCTGAGTTCCGCAGACGCTGGTGGCAGCACCTCACGTCAGTGAGCAGGCCGCTGACGCTTCAGGGGGTGTCAGGTCGAACGCCCGGCGATGGGGTGGTAGGCGCGTTCCCTGCCTTCGAGGGTGTCCGTGACCGTGGCCCCGAGGCTGTTGAGGATGTGGGAGCGCACCAGTCCGGCCGCGGCGGCACCGTCGCCGGTGACGACGAGCTCCAGAATCTCGTGGTGCTGGTTCAGGTCGATGGTGCGCGGCTCGGCGCCCGCAGGCAGTTCCAGGCCGATCCGCCGGTACCGGTCGGCCTTGTCCCACAGGTCGTCCAGGAGCCTGGTCATCACGTTGTTGTGGGAGGCGGCGTAGATCGCCCGGTGGAAGGCCCGGTGCGCCGCGATGGCCTCCTCGCCCCAGGTGCGGGTGACCGGTAGGAGTGCGTCGGCCGCCTCCCTCATCGCGGCGATGTCCTGTTCCGTGCGGCGCAGCGCGGCGAGCTCGGTGGCGGAGGGCTCCAGCGAGAGACGGGCCTCCAGCAGCTCGCGCGCCTCGGAGGCGCTCATGGGCGCCACGCGGACATCCCGGTGGGTGTCCATCGCGACCCAGTCCTCGCTGGCCAGCCGCCTGATCGCCTCGCGCAGGGGCGTGATGCTCATGCCCATCTCCTCCGCCAGCTCGTACTGCGACAGGCGTGATCCTGGGGCGAGCTCACCGGAGGTGATGCGGCGGCGCAGCTCGGTGTAGGCCAGCCCGCCCTTGCTGGAGAAGACGTTCGCGCTGGTCATCGTGACCTCTCTCATCCAGTTCTCGCTCGCGGGCTTGTGACCCCCGTCTCAGCCAGTATAGGCTCCGCATAACTTATAAGGGTCTTATAAGACCAAGCTCAGCAGGAAGAGACCCATGCGAATCGTTTCCGCCCACGTCGGCACCATCCCGATCAGCTCGTCGATGCGCAACGCCTACATCGACTTCAGCAAGATGGACTGCACGGTCCTGGCACTGGTCAGTGACGTGGTGGTCGACGGCGAGCCCCTGGTGGGTTACGGCTTCAACTCCAACGGCCGGTACAACGCCACGGCCATCCTGAACGAGCGGATGCTGCCTCGGCTGCGCGACGCCGCGGCGGAGGAACTGCTGGACGGAAACGGCGAACTCTCACCCGCCAGGGCGTGGGACGTCATGATGCGCAACGAGAAGCCCGGCGGACACGGTGAACGCTCCGTCGCCGTCGGCGTGGTGGACATGGCGCTGCACGACCTCGCCGCCAAGGCCGCGGGGGTGCCGCTGTACCGGTGGATCTCCGACCACTACGGTGACGGCGAACCGGACGAGGACGTCTTCGTCTACGCCGCCGGCGGCTACTACGCGCCCGGCAAGACTCTGGAGGACCTCCGGGACGAGATGCGCGGCTTCCTCGACGCGGGGTACGAGATCGTCAAGATGAAGATCGGCGGCGCCGACCTGGCCGAGGACCTCCGGCGTATCGAGGCGGTCATCGACGTCCTGGACGGCGACGGGTCCCGGCTGATGGTGGACGTCAACGGCAAGTTCGACCTGCGGACCGCGCTGGAGTACGGCCAGGCCATCGACCAGTACGGCCTCTTCTGGTACGAGGAGGTCGGCGACCCGCTGGACTACGGCCTGAACGCGACGCTGTCGGAGAACTACCGCAATCCCATCGCGACCGGCGAGAACCTGTTCTCGTCGCAGGACGCCCGGAACCTGATCCGCTACGGCGGGATGCGACCGGACCGCGACTTCATCCAGGTCGACCCGGCGCTGAGCTACGGGCTGACGGAGTACCGCCGGGTCCTGGACATGCTCGCCCAGCACGGCTGGTCCTCCCGCCGGTGCGTTCCGCACGGCGGGCACCAGTTCTCACTGCACATCGCCGCGGCTCTCAAGCTCGGCGGCAACGAGTCCTACCCCGGAGAGTTCCAGCCCACGGGCGGCTTCACCGACGACGCGGTGATCACCCGCGGTCGCGTGGCGCCGGGTGACCTTCCGGGCATCGGACTCGAGGGCAAGGCGAAGTTCCACGACATCCTCCGGGGCCTGCACGGCTGACCGGCCGAGACCGGCGGCTCCCGTGCCGGTCGCGGACACGGGAGCCGCCGTCTCCGACATCGCACACGACCGCTCCGAAGCAGCGTGGACGACCATTCGACGACGAGCGCCGCCGACGGAGTCGGTTCCACGACCGCCGACGGCCCTCTGTTCCCCGTGCGGAGTACCCACGGCCCGTTCTCCCCCACGGCCGGTGCCGACCCGCGTGCCACCCGAGCCGATCTCCTTCAGCAAGTCGAGCCAAGCCGAGCAGAAGACCAGAGAAGGTACACAATGGCAACCCCCTATCTGCAACCCCTATGGGGAAACCTGTGGGCGTCACACCGAGAGATCAAGGACCTTCTGACCTTCTCGAAACTCAGGAGATCGCCACGAGCGGCCCTGATGACGTCCGACCGGGCTGGCGGCAGCGGCCCCACCGCCGCCGCCCGTGACGGTCTGGAGAACTCGGAACCGGCCGAAGGGGCCGGCGTCCCCGACCCCGGCCCCGGGTACACGCCCGCACGCGTCACCGGGCTGCTACTCGGTCCGCTGCTGTTCGTGGCGACGCTCGTGTTCTTCGAACCCGAGGGGCTCTCACCGGCGGGGCAGGCGGTCCTCGCCACCACTCTCTGGGTCGCGACCTGGTGGATCACCGAGGCGATCCCCATCCCGGTCACGTCCCTGCTCCCGGTCGTGCTCCTGCCGCTGACCGGCGCGTTGGAGGGCGACGCCGTGGTCGCGGCGTACGGCAACGACATCATCTTCCTGTTCCTCGGGGGGTTCTCGCTCGCGATCGCGATGGAGAAATGGAACCTCCACCAACGCATCGCCCTCTCGATCGTCGCGGCGATCGGCACGAGTCCGCGCCGCATCGTCCTCGGCTTCATGGTCGCGACGGGCTTCCTGTCGATGTGGGTCTCCAACACGGCCGCCACGATGATGATGATCCCCGTCGGCCTCGCGGTCGTGTACCAGGCCGCCCGCTCGCTGCGGGGCGGGGAGTTCGCCGCCGACCTGCCGAAGTTCGAGAAGTCCATCGTCTTCGGCATCGGGTACGCGGCCACCATCGGCGGCCTCGGGACGCTGATCGGGACGCCACCGCTCGCCGTTCTCTCGGCGACCGTCGGGGAGCTCTTCGGTGAGAACATCTCGTTCGGCGGGTGGATGCTGTTCGGAGTCCCGACCGCCGCCGTCCTCCTCGCCCTCGCGTGGTTCTACCTGACAGGCGTCACGTTCAAGGTCCGGTTCAAGCAGCTTCCCGGCGGCAGGGAGATCATCCGGGAGGAGAGGAGGTCCCTCGGCGGGATGTCCACCGAGGAGAAGGTCGTACTCGGCGTGTTCCTCGGAACGGCGTTCATGTGGGTGACCCGGTCGTTCCTCTGGGAGGGCCTTCTCCCGGGTATCAGCGACGGTGTGATCGCGATCGTCGCGACGGTGGTCCTGTTCACCTTGCCCGCTCGCAACGGCGGGGAGAGGAGGATCCTCCAGTGGGAGGACTCGAAGAAGGTCCCCTGGGGGATCCTCCTGCTGTTCGGCGGCGGACTGGCCATCGCCGCGGGGTTCGTCGAGACCGGCCTCTCCGCGTGGATCGGCGACCAACTGCGCGTGCTCGACGGGGTCAACGTCATCCTGACCATCGTCCTCGCCACCGCGCTCGTGCTGTTCCTGACGGAGATCACCTCGAACGCCGCGACGTCGACGATGATCCTCCCGGTCATGGCGGCCTTCGCGGTCTCTCTCGACATTCACCCGTACGCGTTGATGGTTCCCTGCGCGATGGCCGCGAACTGCGCGTTCATGCTTCCGGTGGGCACCCCTCCGAACGCGATCATGTTCGGCACCGGCAGGGTGAAGATCATGGAGATGGTCAGAACCGGGTTCTGGCTGAACATCACCGCCCTCGCCCTCGTCGTCGCGGGGTCGCTCTACGTGCTGCCGTTGCTGTGGGGAGTCGACCTCATGACCCTTCCCGCCGGATTCCGGTGACCGGGCCGACACGAACGGAGCCGGGACCTCCGGCGACCCGGGGCCCCTCGCGTCGCGAACGCGGGAGAGGCCCCGGGCCCCTGCCGAGGGACCTGGGGCCCGGTCACGGTCTCGTGGTGCGCGCGTCCCCGTGCGGGAGTCAGGTCACCAGACCCTGCCGGTAGGCGTAGACCACGGCCTGGACGCGGTCGCGCAGGTCGAGTTTGGTCAGGATGCGCGAGACGAACGTCTTCACGGTCTCCTGGCTGATGAACAGGCTCGCGGCGATCTCGCCGTTGGACATGCCGTTGGCGATCAGGCACAGGACCTCCAGCTCGCGGGGGGTCAGCCGAGCGTCGACCACGGCGGTGTGGGAGGGCCGGATCCGGGCGGCGTACCTGCCCACCAGCTGGCGTGTGACCTCGGGGTCCAGCAGCGCCGCGCCGGTGGCCACGGTGCGGATGCCGTGCAGCAGCTGGGCCGGGGGCGCGTCCTTGAGCAGGAACCCGCTGGCGCCCGCGCGCAGCGCCTCGTAGACGTACTCGTCGAGGTTGAACGTCGTGACCACGAGGACCTTGACGGGACGGTCCACCCCGGCCCCGGCCAGGCGCTGGGTGGCCTCGATGCCGTCGAGCACGGGCATGCGCACGTCCATCACCACGACGTCGGGGCGCAGTCGCTCGGCGAGTTCGACCGCGGCCTTGCCGTCCCCGCACTCGCCGACGACCTCCAGGTCGGGCTGGGCGTCGATGATGGTGACCAGGCCGGTGCGGATCAGCACCTGGTCGTCGCAGACCAGGACCCGGATCGGCGCACTCATGCCCGGTCGCCCACCGGGGCGCGTGCGGGGATGCGCGCGTGCACGGTGAAGCCCCCGCCCTCGTGCGGGCCCGCTGTGAAGTCACCGCCCAGGACCTCGACGCGTTCGCGCAGGCCGACCAGGCCCCGCCCGCTCCCCCCGGGGGAGACGCCCGGAGGCCCGGCGTGGTCGGTGGTGACGTTCACGGTGATCTCCTCGGGGCGGTGGCGCACCCGCACGGTGGTGGGGCTGCCGTGCGCGTACTTGAGGGCGTTGGTCAGGGCCTCCTGCACGACGCGGTGCGCGACGAGGTCGGCGCTGCCGCGCGAGGCGGCCGGGGTGCCCTCCTCGCTGAACTCCACCGGCTGTCCGGCCCGGCGCGTCTGCTCCACCACGGTGAGCAGCCCTTCGTCGGAGGCGGGAGCGGGAGTGGAGTGGTCGGGGTTGAGCAGGTCGAGCAGGTGGCGCAGGTCGGTGATGGCCCGTCTGCCGGTGTCGGTGACCGCGGTGAGGGTCTGGTCGAGCCGCTCGGGCGCGGAGGTCAGGTAGCGTGCCGCCTCGGCCTGCACGACCATCGCGGTCACGTGGTGGGTCACGACGTCGTGGAGTTCGCGGGCGATGCGGGTGCGTTCGGCGGTGCGGGTGGCCTCGGCGACGAAACGGCGGCGTTCGGCCTCGGCGATGCGGGTGGAGCGCAACCACGCCCCGATGCCCCAGGCCAGGGCCAGCGCCGCGTAGAACGTCACGTACCCGGCCGGGCTCTCGCCCGCCCCGACCCGGTCCACCGCGACCGCCAGCACCACGTAGGCCGCCGAGCCCACCAGCATGGCGGTGCGCCGGTACCGGTGGAGGTGGGCGCCGGCGCTCACCAGCGCGATGGGCAGCGCGGTGCCCGCGAACAGGTGGTAACCGGACAACTGGTCGAGGGCGAAGCCGCTCGCCACCAGGACCAGGGCCAGGGCCGGCCAGCGCCTGCGCCCGGCCAGGGGCAGGCTCTGGAGGGCGGCCGCGACCAGGCCCAGGGAGTCGAGGGGTCGGTCCGCCACGCCGCCGAACTCGGTCCCCTGTCCGTGCAGTGACGGGATGAGCGAGGCGGTCAGGAGCAGCAGTCCCAGGGGCAGGTCCCGGAGGGTGACGTCGAGTCGCTGCCACAGGTGGGGGAGCCGCCGGAGACTGGTCACTGGGGAAGTGTAGTGGTGGCGGCGGGTCGCTCGGCGCGCCCGCGGACGGGGAGGAACGCGGCCGCGGCGACGGCCGGAAACTGCCGGGGAGGTCTCATGGGGTTCCTTCGTCGGAGCGGCGCGGCCGGGGCGCCGCGACTGGGGGAAACGCTACGGACCGGGGCGGCGCGGGGTCGTCACCGCGGGGTGGACACCTGCGCGTAGCTCGCGCGGGGGACACGGGATCACGGGGCGGGCCGTCACCGGTCGTCTCCGGTGCGCGGCCTGCGCGCCGTCCGCGGCGGACCACGGTTCCCCAGGGGTAGCGGCGGGCACGTCCCAACACCCCCGGGCACGGTCTCGCCGCCCAAGGTTGGACGCGTCGGCGCAGGTGAACGGGCACCGCCCCGCGCGAGGGCGGGGTGCGAAGCCCCGTGCGGGCGTACGGGTGCCGTCCGGTTCGGCGGCGGGGCCCGTCCCCCGCGCGAGCCACACTCAGGTGTCCACCGCGCGGTGATGACCCGGGCACCGCCGCGTCCGTAGGTTCTTCCCAGTCGCGGAGTTCCGGTTCACGGGAGCGGGACCGACGCCCTCTCCCGCGGCCCCGCGGCACCACCCCGTCCCGATTCCCTCACTGGAGGCCCCGATGTCGCGCACCATCCGGACGACCGCCCTGACCGCACTGTGCCTGGCCGTGGCCGGAACGGGCCTCGTCGGGTGCTCCGACGTGCGGTCCGGCCTGGAGGACGTGGGTGCCGGTCTGGAGGAGGTGGAGTCCGACCTGGAGTCGGCCGCGGAGGAGGTGATGACCGACGGGGAGCTGTTCGCCGGGGCCAAGACGCTCGACGTCGAGGGCGGTTCCCTGAACGTCTCCTGTTCCGGCGCCCCGGCCGACGACCGGCCGGTCGTCGTCCTCATGGCCGGGATGGGCGACGGCTTGGACACCATGGCCGACCTCCAGCAGACCCTGAGCGAGGGGGACCGGGTCTGCTCCTACGACCGGTTCGGCGAGGGCGGGAGCGACCAGCCGCCCGGCCCCCAGAGCATCGCCGACGCCGGGCGGACCCTGACCGCCGTCCTGGACGACGTCGCCGGTGACGGCCCGGTCGTCCTGGTCGGCCACTCGCTGGGCGGGCTGATCGCCGCCCGCTACGCCCCCGACCACCAGGACCGGGTCAGGGGCCTGGTGCTGCTGGACGCCACGTCCCCGACGATGCTCGACGACATCACCGAGGTGATCCCCGAGTCGGCCACCGGCCCGGGCGCCGAGGTGCGCGCGCAGAACCTCGCGATGTTCCAGGGCGAGAACCCCGAGAGCATCGTCATCGACAGCGACGCGGAGGTCCGCTCCGCCGGGGACATCCCGACCGAGGTCATCCAGCACGGGGTCCAGTACCTCGGCGAGATCCCCGAGTACGGCGCCGAACTGGAGCGCGTGTGGACCGAGGGCCAGGAGCAGTGGCTCCAGGTCTCCGGCGACAGCCGGCTCAGCACCGCCGAGGAGAGCGGCCACTACATCCACGTCGACCAGCCCGAACTCGCCGTCGAGGCCGTCCGGCGCGTCACCGACCAGGCCGCCGCCTGAGGCACCGGCGGGAGCGCGGCGCCGACAGGAACGCGGCGCCGACCGCGCGAAGCGGCACTCGGACCGTCGGGACCCGTTGCGCGGGCACCGCGACCGGTGGGGCCCGTGGGTCCCGGCGCGGATGGCAGCACCCGCAGCGGGACCCGGCCCCGTGCTCAGTCCCGCGCGGGCAAGGCCGCGCCGCACTCCGGTGTGCCGTGGCTCGCACGCCGGAAGGGCACGCCGGTACCCCTCCTCACCAGGTCAGCGCCACGCGCGCCGGTGCGGACCGGCGCCCGAGCGGGGTGACGGCCTCCACCTCGATCGCGCTGGAGGCCGCGCCGTCCGGACGGCGCAGCGCCCCGACGCAGAAGGCCTCACCGCAGATCCGCCCGACCCACGCGCGCGACTCCCCGTGCACGTGGAAGAGGTCGTAGTGGCGGGCGCCCCCGACCGGCTCCCAGCGGAGGTAGACGCTGGCGGTGTCCCCGTCGCGTTCGAACCCGTCCACGGTCGGCGCGGCGGGCGTCGCGGGGACGGGCCCCTCCCCGCGCTCGGCGACTGTGAGCCGCCCGAGGCGGACCGCCACGTCCGCGGCTTCCTCGGCGTCCTCCCCGGCGTGCACCGAGAGGGCGATGGCGGCGATCTCCCGACCCGCCCACGGTTCCAGCGCGACCTCGGACTCCGACCAGCCACCGGTCAGCGGACGCGCCGAGTCGAGCAGTGCGAGACGCTCCCACTCCTGCGGAGTGTCCTGGAAAACGAGCGCGATCTCCGCCACCGGGCCGTCCCCGGCCAGGTCGTGGACGACACGGAGCACGGTGGAGGCGGTCACGGTCAGCCCGGTCTTGAACAGGCGGACCAGGACGGAGCCGCCCGGTGCGAGCGCGCCGGACACCTTCAGGCTGTTCCCTCCGTCGAACGCGGTGGTGTAGTCGTAGTCCACGACCACGTCGTCCGCGGGCTCGCCGTCGCCGTCGCGCACCCACCACTGCCAGGTGGGGAGCAGGTCCTGGACCCCGATGTTGTACCAGGGGTCGTCGCCGACCTTGCGCCCGTCAACGAAGAAGCCCAGTCCGGTCCCCGCGCAGAAGCCCGTGACGAACGGCAGCGAGCCGATGACCGACTTCTCCACGATGCTGTGCGCGGTCCCGTCCCACCCGCGCGGGTCCAGCGGGTCGGCGGTGTCGGGCGGGGCCGTCCGGCCGGTGCGCGAGGGGTCCTGGAGCGGCCCGCTCCACAGGTGGCGCTCCCGGGTGTAGGCGGGCGCCTGCGCCTCGACGCTGTCCTTGGCCCCCTCGACGGTGTACCAGACCATCTCCGCGCCGAGGAAGGCCCAGCTCGTTCGGGGTTCGCCCCCCTCGGGGAAGACGAGGCGGGGATCGTAGGACTGGGCGAAGCGGTTCAGCCCGATCTCCTGGCCCGTGTAGACCACCTCGTAGGGGTCCAGACCCAGGGACAGCGCGTGCTCGCGGGAGTTGCGGACGCGCTGCTCGTTCCACCAGTAGTTGAGGAAGACGCTGTCGCAGACGCGTTCGCCGTCCCCGGTGACGATCCAGGGCGAGTTCACGTCGTTGAACTCGTTCTGGTAGGAGACGCGCCCCTCCACGGTCAGCGCGTCGTACCACTGGACGTGGAAGCCCTCGGGTGCCCGGTCGGCCAGGTAGGAGAGGAATTCCATGAGCAGGACGGCCTGCTCACCGGTGACGTCGTCCTCCTGGTTGACGAAGTAGCCGTCGAAGCCGAAGTACTCCGCCATCTCCACGAGCTTGTCGGCCATGGGGAAGGAGCCGTCCGGGTTCTGCTCCACCGCGTCGGCGAAGTCCTCCGGGCGCGGCCAGAACCAGCACCCCAGGCTGAGCACGCCGTTGCGGTGGGCGGCGTCGGTGTAGCCCGGGTTGGGCAGGTTGAGGAAGCCGTACTGTGGCTCCTCGGCCCCGTGCTCGCCCTCCAGGGGCAGTCCGTGCCAGGAGGCGTACAGGTCGGGGTACTGCCAAAAGCGCAGGGCGTAGGCGTCGAAGCCCGTGCCGTAGGGGTAGCCGGCGGTCTCGTACCCGGGCTGGAGGTAGTCGTTGGCCAGCGACATCAGTCGGGGCCGGGGGTCGAGTCCGGGACGGGCCTGGGTGGGGGAGAAGGCAGGAAGCCGCGCGGCGAGGGGCACGCGCGAGCGCAGGTAGGGGGCGTGGGTGTCGGTCTCCGGACTCCACGCCTTGACCTGCGGCGCCGAGTACCCGTGCATGAGCGGGGGCAGCGGGCCGGTCTCCGCGCCGTGTGCGGCGGGGGTGGGCGCGGCCGAAGCGGGGGCCGCCCCCCAGGGGAGCAGCGAGGCCGCGACCCCCAGGCCCGTGCCCCCCAGGAACGTCCGTCTGTTCAGCCTTCCAGGGGGTCGGACGCCCGCGGTCCCGTCCGCCCTGTCCTGTGCGTCGTTCATGTGCTCCGTCTCCTCCGCTCCAGTGGTTCCGGCGTTGGTGAGGCGCAACACTAAAGCGCTAAAGTGATCTCCACAAGACCCGTCCCCCGTCGGGACCGCCCCGGCGGGGAGGCCGAGCGGCCCCACAACGTGCACCGGAGAGGTCCTTCATGTCACCCAAACGCGGCCGTCCGACCCTGCGCGACATCGCCGCCCGTGTGGGCGTGTCCGAGACGGCCGCCTCGTTCGCGCTCAACGGCCGACCCGGTGTGTCCGAGGAGACCAGGCAGCGGGTCCTGGCCGTGGTCGAGGAGTTGCAGTGGACCCCCAACCACGCGGCCCAGGCGTTGTCCGGAGCCAGGGCGATGACGGTCGGCCTGGCGATCACCCGCACCGTGCAGAGCGTGGGCTCGGAGCAGTTCTTCATGAACCTCATGAGCGGCATGCACACCGTGCTCAGTGCCCGGCGGTACGGCCTGCTGTTCCAGGTCACCGAGAGCATCGAGGGCGAGATCGACCTGTACCGCAGGTGGTCCAACGACTCCCGTGTCGACGGCGTGGTTCTGGTCGACCTGCGGATCGGCGACCCCCGGCCGCGGATAGTCGCCGACCTGGGCCTGCCCGCGATCGTGGCCGGAGGCCCCGACCCGGTCGGCGCCGTGCCGTCGGTCTCGATCGACGACGCGGCGGCCATGCGCACCGTGATGGACCACCTGCGGTCGGCGGGCCACACCCGGATCGCGTACGTGTGCGGCGACCCGTCCCTGCTGCACGTGCACCGCCGCGTGGACGCCTTCACCCGCGCGGGCCGCGAGCACGGCCTGGAGGCGGCCGACGTCCTACAGACCGACTTCTCCGTGGCCTCGGGGACGCGCGCCACGCAGCGCCTGCTCACGACCTCCGACCGGCCCTCCGCCGTCATCTACGACAACGAGGTGCTCGCCGTGGCGGGGCTCGGCGAGATCCGCGCCGCGGGTCTGCGCACCCCCGCCGACATCGCGGTGGTGACCTGCGAGGACTCACCGATGTGCGGCGTCGTGCACCCGCCCCTGACCGCGCTGCGCCGTGACACCGCCGCCTTCGGCGCCGACGTGGCCGAGCATCTGCTCCGGATCATCGACGGCGACCGCGACGAGGGAACCGAGGAGAAGGTGCCCGAATTGGTGGTCCGCGAGAGCGCGTAGTCAGCGTTCTCCCGATCCTCCGAACGCCGGTGACCTGCGGTGATCACCGTGTTTCTCGAGGCCACTCGGGGCGGTTCAGCTACCCTTCCCCAGGGTTCCGGGGGTATTGACGTTCTCAACTAAAGCGGATTAGTGTGCAGGCTCACAACCACACGTGAGGAGCACGATGCACACCCATCCCGAGATCACGGTCGAACGCGCGGCCAGGATCCTGCGCGAACGGGTGCTTCCCAGTGTCCACACGCCCCTGGCGGGTGTCCGTGTGCACGCGTGGGAGGTGGGCGGCGACGGCGAGCCCGTCCCCGCGGCCCGCGTCCTCGACCCGTCCGGGGACGTGCCCGCGTGGGAACCCTTCGATGTGGGGTCGGCGTGGGCGTCCGCCTGGCGGACCACCTGGTTCCGTCTGGCGGGCGAGATGCCTCCGGGAGAGGGGACCGTCGAACTCCTCGTCGACCTGGGCTGGGAGGACCACTCCGTCGGCGGCCACTGCGAGGGGACCGTCTACCGCCCCGACGGGACGGTGGTCAAGGGCCTGCACCCGCGCAACGGCTGGGTCCGCCTGCGCGGCCCCGGCGCATCGACCGGCGTCGTGGACGGGGACGGCACGTTCACCCTCTACGTCGAGGCCGCGGCCAACCCGCTCGTGCTGGGCCTGCCCCCCTTCCTGGTCACCGACCGGGGCGAGAAGGACGCGGCGGACTTCGAGCCCTACCGGCTGCGGCGGGTCGAACTGTGCGCGCTGCACCACGACACCTGGGAGCTGGTCCAGGACGTGGAGGCCGTCGCGGGCCTGATCGCCCAGGTCCCCGACACCGAGGCACGACACTGGCGGCTGCTGCGCGCCCTGGACCGGGCGCTGGACGCCCTGGACCCGCACGACGTCCACGCCACGGCCGCCGACGCGCGCGGGGCCCTCGCCGACGTCCTGTCCCGTCCCGCGCACGCCACGGCCCACCGGCTCTCCGCGGTCGGCCACGCCCACATCGACTCCGCGTGGCTGTGGCCGGTGCGCGAAACTGAACGCAAGGTGGCGCGCACGGTGGCCAACGTGCTGCACCTGATGGACGCCGACCCCGACCTGGTCTACGCCATGTCCTCGGCGCAGCAGTACGCCTGGCTGGAGGAGAACCACCCCGACCTCTTCGCCCGGGTGCGCGAACGGGTCGCCGAGGGGCGCTTCGTCCCCGTGGGCGGCATGTGGGTGGAGTCCGACGCGGTCATGCCCTCCGGCGAGTCGATCGTGCGGCAGTTCACCCACGGCAAGCGGTACTTCATGGACCGCTTCGGCGTCGAGCCCCGCGAGGTGTGGCTGCCGGACAGCTTCGGCTACTCCGGCGCCCTGCCCCAGCTCGCCCGGCGCGCCGGGTTCCGCTGGTTCCTCACGCAGAAGATCTCCTGGAACGACACCAACCCCTTCCCCCACCACTCCTTCCGCTGGGAGGGCATCGACGGCACGGGGATCTTCACCCACTTCCCGCCCGTGGACACCTACGCCGCGGAGGTCTCGGCCCAGGAACTGCGGCACGCGGCCACCAACTTCCGTGACAAGTCCGTCGCCTCGCACTCACTCCTGCCGTTCGGCTACGGCGACGGGGGCGGAGGGCCCACGCGCGAGATGCTCGCCCGCACCCGGCGCTTCGCCGATCTGGAGGGGGCGCCGACCGTCGCCGTCCGGCCGCCGTCCGACTTCTTCGCCGAGGCCGAGGCGGAGTTCGAGGCCGAGGGCGCACCGGCCGTGTGGAGCGGTGAGTTGTACCTGGAGCTGCACCGCGGGACGCTCACCTCGCAGATCGCGATGAAGCAGGGCAACCGGCGGGCCGAGGCGCTGCTGCGCACCGTGGAGTACCTGGCCGCCGCCGCCACCCTGCGCACCGGCGCGCCCTACCCCGCCGAGGAGATCGACGCCCTCTGGTCCCGGGTGCTCTTCCACCAGTTCCACGACATCCTGCCGGGATCCTCGATCTCGTGGGTGCACCGGGAGGCGCGCGAGGCCTACGCGGAGATCGACCGGCGGCTGCGGGAGCTGGCCGACCGGGCCGCGCGGGCCCTCGACGACGGGACGGCCCGGCCGGGCCGCCTGGTCCCGGTGACCGCCTCCGACACCGCGGTCCCCGGGCAGGACCCCGACTGGTGGACGGTGCGGCGCCCGCGGGAGTACGCGGGCACCCCGGCGGCCGTGGCCCCGGACGGGGGCGGGTTCACGCTGGACAACGGGCTGCTGCGCGTGACCGTGGACGCGACCGGGCACGTGCGCTCCGTCCTGGACCTGGCCGCCGACCGCGAGGTGGTGCCCCCGGGCCAGCGCCTCGGCGCCCTCCAACTCTTCCGGGACGTGCCCGTGCGCTGGGACGCCTGGGACGTGGACCGGCACACACTGGGCCTGGGCCGCGACCTGGACGACGTCGCGGAGCTGCGCGCCGAGAACGGGGACGGCACCGCGCGCGTGGTGGTCGAGCGGCGCTTCGGCGCCTCGACAGTGCGCCTGACCTACGCGCTCGCCCCCGGGGCCCGGCGCCTGGACATGGAGGCGGACGTCGACTGGCACGAGCGCGAGCACCTGCTCAAGGCGAGCCTGCCCCTGGCGGTGCGCACCGACACGGCGAACTTCGAGACCCAGTTCGGCCACGTCGGGCGCACGGTGCACCGCAACACCTCGTGGGATGAGGCGTGCTACGAGTCCTGCACGCACCGCTACGTGCGCGTGGACGAGCCGGGCTACGGCGTGGGCGTGGTCAACGACTCCACCTACGGCGCCGACGTGTCCCGTCTGACGGGCCCCGGGGGCGGCACGCTCGTGCGGCTGTCACTGCTGCGCGGCCCCAGGTTCCCCGACCCCGGCACCGACGAGGGACGCCACGTGCTCCGCTGGTCGCTGGTGTGCGAGGCCGACCCCTCCGACACCCTCCTGGCCGCCTACGACCTCAACGCCCCCGCCCTGGAGGCGCTGCCCGACGTCGCGCCGCTCGTGCGGCTGGAGGCCATGAGCGGGCTGGCGGTCATGGACTGCGTCAAGCTCGCCGACGACGGTTCCGGCGACCTCGTCGTCCGCGTCCACGAGGCCAGGGGCGGGCGCGCCAGCGCCCGGCTGGGCCTGTGCGGGTCGCTGGGCGAACACCCCGCGGTCACCGAGACCGACCTGCTCGAACGCCCCGCCGAGGACCCCGACCTGCCGAAGGCCTGGCAGCAGGACCGCCTGGTCCTGGGACCCTTCCAGGTCGCGACGCTGCGCGTGCGGTCCCCGCACCGGACCACCGACGACATCCCCCGCACCACCGAGGAGTGACCATGGCACGACCCATCCCAGGAGCGCGCGCGACCGGACCGCGGCGCCTGCGAACGGCCGCGTGCGGCCTCGCCGCGACGACCCTCCTGCTGACCGGCTGCGGCATCGTGGGCGGCGGCTCCCCGGACGGCGCGGACGGGAACGACTCGCTCACCGGTGAGATCACCTTCCAGACCTGGAACCTCAAGGGCGGATACGAGGAGTACTTCACCGGCCTGATCACCGCCTTCGAGGAGCAGAACCCCGGAGCCACCGTCGCGTGGGTGGACCAGCCGGCCGAGGGGTACCAGGACAAGCTCTCCGCCGACGCGGTGGCCGGGACGCTCCCCGACGTCATCGACATCGGACCCGAGGCGGCCTACACCCTGGCCGGGGCGGGCACGCTGCTGGATCTGGCCGAGGCCGACCCGGAGTCGGAGGAGGCCTACCTGCCCGCCTCGTGGGACGCGTTGACCTTCGACGGCCTGGGCGGGGGCACCTACGGGTACCCGTGGTACCTCAACACCGGCCCCTCGTTCTTCAACACCGCCCTGTTCGAGGAGTGCGGGCTGGACCCCGAGCAGCTCCCCGGCACCTTCGACGAGCTCTTCGACGCCGCCGAGACCATGGCCGAGGAGTGCGACGGCGTCCCCATGGTGGGGCGCATGCCCGCCATCGAGACCTTCGGCACCTACGGCGTGGAGCTGATGAACGCCGAGGGCACCGAGTTCACCTTCGACAACGCCGAGGGGGTCGAGCTGGTCGAGCGATACGCCCGGCTGTACGAGCAGGGCGGCATGACCGAGGACGCGCTCAACGAGTTGCAGACCGGTGAGCTGGAGGCCTTCAAGTCCGGCCACCTGGCCTGGTTGCCGGGCAGCTCCTACACGTTGCAGGACCTGCGCGAGACGGCGCCGCGGGTGTACGAGGAGGTCGGGATGGGCCCCCTCATCGCGACGGCGGCTCCGAACATGTACGTCCAGTCCCTGGCGGTCAACGCGGTCTCGGAGAACCAGGCCCTGGCCACGGAGTTCGCCCGGTTCGTCACCAACCCCGACAACCAGTTCGCCTTCGCCCGGGAGGCGGCCGTCTTCCCCTCGTCCCAGGGCGTCCTCGACGACCCCTACTTCACCGAGGTGCAGGAGGGCGACGACGACTCCCGCGTGCGCGTGGAGGCCGCCCAGCAGGTGAGCGAGGCCGAGGTCCACTGGCCGCCGGCCTTCTCCTCCCAGGCGGCCGACTACCTGCGCGAGCAGGTGGCCCTGGCCATCCAGGGGGACAAGAGCGCCCAGGACGCCCTGGCGGACGCGGCCGAGTACGCGAACGAGAGGCTCTCCACGGAGTGAGCACCACCATCCCCGTGCGGCCGCGCGGCACTCACCGCGCGGCCGTGACACGCACGCACACGCACTGGTGGGTGCCGTGGCTGTTCCTGGCCGTCGGACTCACCGTCATCATCACCTTCATTCTGTTCCCCTTCTTCAACACCCTGGCCCTGGCGTTCACCGACGCCACGCTGCTGAGGAGCGGGGAGTTCGTCGGCCTGGACAACTTCCGCCGGATGTTCGACGACCCGCGCTTCGGCACCGCGATGCTCAACTCCACGCTGTACGTGGTGTGCGTCGTGCCGTTCATGGTCGTGCTGCCGCTGGTGCTGGCGTCCCTGGTCGCGGGCCCTGGACGGCTCCTGGGATTCTTCCGCACCAGCTTCTACCTGCCCGTCGTCATGTCCGTGGTGATCGTCGGCCTCATCTGGACGAACCTGCTGGACAGCAGGGGCATGATCAACTCGCTGCTGAGCTGGCTCCAGGTGGTGCAGGAGCCCGTCCCCTTCCTGACCGACCGCTGGCTGCTGCTGATCAGCGCCATGGTGGTCACCCTGTGGTCGGGGCTGGGGTACTACATGGTGATCTACCTGGCCGCCCTGGCCAACATCGACCCCGAGCTCTACAACGCCGCGGCAGTGGACGGCGCGGGGCCGATCCGCTCGTTCCTGCACGTGACCATGCCCGGGGTCCGGTCGACGATGACGCTCATCGCGATGTTCTCCTCGATCTCCGCCTTCCGCGTCTTCGGTGAGATCTACGTGCTCACCGGCGGGACCGGAGGCGTGGGCGGGCGCAACGTCACCATGACCATGCTCATCCAGAACGAGGGCACCGGCCTACAGGCGCAGACCGGGTACACGGGCGCGATCAGCCTCGCCATGTTCGTCATCATGGGCGCGCTCCTGCTGGCGCAGCTGTGGCTACAGAACCGCGACCGGGAGGCACGATGAGCACCCCCACGCACACGGGCGTCCGGTCCGCGGCCGTCCGGAGGGGCGGGGCCGCCCGGCGCCCCTCGGGACCCGACGCGGTCCGGTACGCCGTCCTGGTCCTGATGTTCCTCGTGCTGGCCGGGCCGCTGCTGTGGCAGCTGTCGCTGTCGGTCAAGGGCCCCGGGGACGACATCTACGCCTCTCCCCCGCAGCTCCTGCCCAGCGACCCCACCTTCGAGCACTACGTGGAGGTGACCCAGCGGCTGCCGCTCGTGCGCTACTTCGTCAACTCCCTGGTCGTCGCGGTCATGGTGGTGGCGGGCAACGTGGTCGGCGCGACGCTGGCCGGGTACGCGTTGGGGCGTCTGCGCTTCCGGGGGCGCGGTGCGGCCGCGATGGTCTTCGTGGCGGCGCTGCTGGTGCCGATCGAGACGGTCATCATCGCCCAGTTCCTGCTGGTGCGGTCCCTGAACCTCCACGACACCCTCGTCGGCGTGGCGCTGCCGGGGCTGGTCGCCGCGCTCAACGTGCTGCTCATGCGCAACGCCTTCCTGGCCATCCCCCGCGAGCTGGAGGAGGCCGCGGTGATCGACGGCGCCAACGCCTGGCGACGCTTCACACATGTCTGCCTTCCCCAGGTCAAAGGCATGATCAGCGTCGTGGTGATCTTCTCCTTCATGGGTGCCTGGAACGACTTCCTCTGGCCGCTCATCGTCCTGTCCGACCAGCAGAGCTACACCCTGACGGTCGGGCTCAACCACCTCAGGGGCACGTTCGTGAGCGATCCGCGGCTCATCGCCGCCGGGACCATCATCGCGCTGGTGCCCATCGTCGTCTTCTTCGTCGCGCTACAGCGCTTCTTCTTCCGCGGTCTGGAATCTGGAGGCATCAAGGGATGAGGAAACTGCGCTTCGGTGTCAACCACACCCCGTCCAAGGGCTGGTTCTACTCGTGGCTGGAACCGTCCTGGGACGACGTCCGGCGCGACTTCGACGCCATCGCCGAGCTGGGTCTGGACCACGTGCGGATCTTCCCGCTCTGGCCCCTGCTGCAACCCAACCGCGCGCTGATCCGTGAACGCGCGCTCGCCGATGTGCGCACGACGGTGGAGCTGGCCGCGCGGGCCGGTCTGGACACCGCCGTCGACGTCGTCCAGGGGCACCTGTCCAGCTTCGACTTCCTGCCCAGCTGGCTGACCTCCTGGCACGGCCGCAACATGTTCACCGACCCCGGGGCTGTCGAGGCCCAGGCGCGGCTGGTGCGCGCGGTGCACGACGCCGTCGCCGACGTGCCCGGGGTGCTGGCGCTGACGCTGGGCAACGAGCTCAACCAGTTCTCCGACCGGCCCCACCCCTCCCCCATGGCGGCCGACCGCCACCAGGCCGCGGCCTGGCTGGAGGCGCTGCTGGGCGCGGTGCCCGCGGACTCCGCGCTGCCGGTGCTGCACGCCGCCTACGACGCGGTCTGGTACCTGGACGACCACCCCTTCGAACCGGCGCACGCCGCCCGTCTCGGGGACCTCACCGCCATCCACTCCTGGATCTTCAACGGCACCGGCCAGCACTACGGCGGCATGTCCCCCGAGAGCCAACGGCACGCCGCCTACCTCACCGAGCTGTCCCTGGCCTTCGCCGCCCCGGACCGGCCCGTGTGGCTCCAGGAGATCGGCGCGCCGCTGAACTGCCTCGGCGAGAGCGAGGCCGCCGACTTCTGCGAGGGGTCGGTGCGCCACGCCGCCGACTCCGCCAACCTGTGGGGCGTCACCTGGTGGTGCTCCCACGACGTCTCCCGCGCCTACGCCGACTTCCCGGAACTGGAGTTCACCTTGGGCCTGTTCGACGAGGGCGGCGCCGCCAAACCCCTCGCCCGCCGGTTCGGCGCCCTGGCCGCGGAGCTGGCGTCCGCCCCCGCGCCCCCGCCGCGTACCACGGCGGTGCGGGTTCCGGTGGACGGACGCGGAGTGCCGGTGAGCCGCTCTGAGCTGGCCCCCGGCGGCGGGGTGTTCGAGGCGTGGATGGCCGCGGCGGCGCGCGGCGAGCGGCCCGCCCTGGTCACCTCCGCCGACGCCGACGCGCCCGCGCGCCTGGCCGCGCGCGGGGTGGACACGGTGCTGCCCCCGTACCCCGGCGGGCGCAGCGTCTACGGGGCCGTCAGCTCCGACTCGCCCCTGCGGGTGGACGCGTGAGCGCGGCGGATCCCGACGGGCGGAACGCAGCGGACTCCGGCGGACGGAACGCACAGGTCGACACCGTCGTCGATGACCTGCTCGCGCGCATGTCCCTACGGGAGAAGGCCGGACAGCTCAACCAGCGCCTCTTCGGCTGGCAGTGCGTGCGGCGCAACGGCCGGACCTGGGAGACCACCGACCTCCTGCACGCCGAGATCGAGCGGTGGGGTGGGCTCGGCGCCCTCTACGGCCTGTTCCGCGCCGACCCGTGGTCGGGGCGGTCCTGGGCAGACGGCATCCCTCCCGAGGAGCGCGCCGAGGTCGCGGCCCTGGTCACCGACGCCGTACGCCGGTCCGCCGCCCACGGCGTCGGACCCCTGATCGTGGAGGAGGCGCCGCACGGCCACCAGGCGCTCGGCGGTTCACTGCTGCCGGTGCCCCTGAACATGGCCGCGACCTGGGACCCCGGCCTCGTGGAGGAGGCCGCCCGCGCGGTGGGCGCCGAACTGGCCGCGAGCGGGGTCCACCTGGCCCTGGTCACCGCCCTGGACGTCCTCCGCGACCCCCGCTGGGGGCGCGCGGAGGAGTGCCTGGGTGAGTCCCCCGAACTCGCGGCGCGGATGGCGGCGGCGCTGGTCCGGGGCATGCAGGGGCCCGACCGCAACGGCCTGGGCCGCGACGGGGTCGGGGTGGTGCTCAAACACTTCGCCGCCCAGGGCGAGTCCATGGGCGGCCGTAACGGCCAGTCCGCCGTCATCGGCGAACACGACCTGCGCGAACTCCACCTTCCTCCAGCGCGCGCCGGGGTCCGGGCGGGCGCGGTCGGCGTCATGGCGGCCTACAACGACATCGACGGCGTCCCGTGCTGCGCCAACCCCTGGCTGCTCGGCGACGTGCTGCGCGGAGAGTGGGGGTTCGACGGGCTGGTCATGTCCGACGGTCTGGCCGTCGACCGGCTGGAGGCCGTGACGGGCTCGCCGCGGGAGGCGGCACGGCTGGCCCTGCTCAGCGGGGTGGACCTGTCTCTGTGGGACCGCGCCTACACCCTGCTGGAGGAGGCCGCCGACCGTGACCCGGCCGTGGCGGCGGCGGTCGACCGGGCCTGCCGACGCGTGCTCTCGGTCAAACGGGCGGTCGGTCTGCTGCCCTCCCCCGACGGCACCGCGGCCGACCCGCCGGAGCGCGGCCGCGCGGTGCTGTCCGCGCGGCGCGCCCGCACCGAGGAGGTGTCCGCGCGCCTGGCCCGCCGGTCGCTGGTGCTGCTCCACGACGACGACACCCTGCCGCTCGGCCTGCGGGAGGCGCGACGCGTCCTGGTCGTCGGACCGCACGCCGCCGAGGCCACCGCGCTGCTCGGCGACTACGTGCCCCCGCTGCCGCCGGGCTCCGCCCTCAGCGTCCTGGACGCCGTGCGCACGGGGATGTCCGGGCACGCGCGCCTGGACCACGTCCCCCGTCTGGAGCCCGACGGCGGCTCCTGGGACCGGGCGGCCGTGCGCACGGCCGCCGCGGCGGCCGACCTCGTCGTCGCCGTGCTCGGCGGGACCAGCCACCGCGACTACCGGGACCGGTTCACCGACGTCGGCGCGGCCGACCTGTCTGCGGGGAGCGAGGGGACCCGGGCCACCTCGGGCGAGGGCGTGGACCTGGCGGACCTGCGTCTGCCCGGCGACCAGGACGCGCTCCTGGCACAGGTGCGGGCCGCGACCCGGGCCCCCGTGGCGGTGGTGGTCGTGGCAGGGCGCCCCCACGTGCTCACCGACGTGCTCGCCAGCGCTGACGCCGTACTGTGGGCGGGTTTCCCCGGGCCGCACGGCGCGGACGCCGTCGTAGACGCGCTCACCGGGAGGATCCCTATCCGGGGCCGGCTGCCCATGACGCTGCCGTCGGTGGCCGGAGCCGTCCCGGTGCACCACGACGACCGCCACTCCCCGGACGGGGTGTACGCCGACGCGGTACGGCCGGTCCTGCGCCCCTTCGGCTGGGGCGCCCCCGCCCCGGGACTGCGGATCAGCGCGGTCGACGAGGCGGGACGGGGCACCGCCGACCACCGGATCCGGGTGGAACTGCGCAACGCGGGCGGGTCGCCCGCCGACGACACCGTCCAGTTGTACACGCGCCGCCGGGACGGGGTGCGCCTGCCGCGCACGCGTGTGCTCACGGCCTTCGCCCAGGTGGAGCTGGCCCCGGGGGCGAGCCGGGTCGTGGAGTTCCCCTGGCGGGGCCCGTCCGAGCGGACCTCGGTCATCGCGGTGACCTCGGTGGGCGAACTCGGCGTCGACCTCCAGGCGGACTGGGAACGGGTGCGCCAGCTGTACTGACCACAGAGGTCAGGTACAGCCAGCGCTCGGAGGTGAGGGCCGCTGTCGTGGGCGAGGATGGCGGCCTGGACGCGGTTGGACACGCCCAGGCGCGCGTACACGACGCTGACGTGGGTCTTGGGCACTTCAATCTCCTCGTTCGATGACAAAGCATCCGAAAGCGGACACCTGTCCACCGAACCGAAGCAACTTCACCCTGGGAGCGCCAGGAGTCCCGGAAGCCCCGCGAGCTCCGGGGACCGGGGAGGCACCCGGACGGTGGGCGCCTCCCCGGAGCCGTGGCCGGATCCTCAGACGGGCCCCTCACGCAGGCCCGAGGTGATCCGGTGGTAGAGGCCGCCGGAGGTCAGACCGCCGTCGACGACCAGTTCGGTCCCCGTCACGTACCGGGAGGCCTCCGACAGCAGGAACAGCACCACGTCGGCGACCTCCCCGGGTTCGGCCACCCGGCCCGCGGGCACCGAGCGCAGGCTCTCCTCGACGAAGTCGTCGGCCCCCGAGCGCAGCAGCGGGGTGTCCACCAGCCCGGGATGCAGGGAGTTCACCCGCACGCCCCAGGGCGCGAACTCCAGCGCGCCCACCTTGCTCAGGCCGCGCACGCCCCACTTGCTCGCTCCGTAGGAGGCGGAGAAATAGCCGGTCATCCCGGCGATGGAGGACACGTTGACCACCGACGCCGACCCCGACTCGCGCAGCAGCGGGGCCATGGACCGCATTCCGTAGAACACGCTGGACAGGTTGACGTCGAGCACGCGGCGCCAGTCCTCGTCCGTGGTGTCGGCGATCCCGAAGCGGTGGCTGACCCCGGCGTTGTTGACCAGCCCGTCGAGGCGTCCGCCGTCCTCGTCCGCGATCCGGTCGCGCAGGCGCGCCCAGTCGTCCGGGTCGGCGGCGTCCAGGCGGGCGAACCGCGCCGTCGCACCCAGTTCGCCGACCTCCCGGGCCGTGCGCTCGCCACGCTCCCCGTCCAGGTCCGCCACCCAGACCCGGGCGCCCTCGCGCCCCAGTGCCAGGGCCTCCGCCCTGCCCATGCCGCCCGCGGCGCCCGTCACCAGGACGACGCGCCCGGCCAGCCCGTGTCCGGCTCCGCCGGTCGGTGGTTCCGCTGCCCGCATGTCCCCACTCCTCTCAGTCGATCGGCAGTTCGGTGCCGCGCGTCTCGGTGACGAACAGGACGGCCACCAGCGTCACCACGGCGGTGAGGACGAAGTAGCCCGCGGGCGCCAGCGGCTGGCCGGTGGCGCTGATCAGCCAGGTCGCGATGAAGGGCGCGGTGCCGCCCAGGAGCGTGTTGGTGACGTTGTTGCCGAGCGCGATCCCGCTGTAGCGGGTGGAGGCGCCCAGCATCTCGGCGTAGGTGACGAACGAGGCGCCGTTGACGACCGAGACGCACACGAACAGGGCCGACTGGCCCACGATCGCGGCCCAGGCCGGACCGGCGGACATCATCATGAACATCGGGAAGCCCAGGAGCACGGCTCCGACGCTGCCGATGAGGATGACCTTCTTGCGGCCGATGGTGTCGGCCAGGTAGCCCGAGAGGGGCAGCGTCGCGGCGCCGACGACCATGGCGACCGAGGTCGAGGCGAAGGCCAGCTGGGCGGAGTGCCCGGCCGTGGTCTGGAGGTAGGTGGCCGCGTACACCGAGACGATGTAGTAGCCGCCGGTGATCACCGCGCCCAGGCCGATGATCTTCAGCACGGACCGCCAGTTGGTGACCAGCAGGGTCCGGATCGGCATGCGCTCGGTCTCGCCCTGGTCCGCCAGCTGCTTGAACTGCGGGGTGTCGTCCAGGTGGCTGCGGATGTAGAGGCCGATGACGCCGATGGGCAGGCTGAGCAGGAACGGCAGACGCCACGCCCAGTCCAGCATCTGCTGCTCGGTGAAGGCCGTGGCGAAGGCGAGCGCCACCAGCGAGGCGAACAGCGAGCCGAAGTAGGTGCCCGAGTTGACCAGGGAGGTCTGCGTGGCCCGCCAGCGGGCCGGGGCGGACTCGGCCACGAAGGCGTTGGCCCCGCCGAGTTCGCCGCCCGCGGCGAAGCCCTGGACGCAGCGGCACAGGACCAGCAGGGTGGTCGCCCAGACGCCGAGCGTGTAGTAGTTGGGCAGCACGCCGATGGCGGCGGTGGCCAGGACCATCAGCAGGATGGTCCAGGACAGGGCCCGCTTGCGCCCGTAGCGGTCCCCGATGTGGCCGAAGAGGATCCCGCCGGGCACGCGCATGAAGAACGCGACGGCGAAGGCGGCGAACGTGCCCATCAGGGCCGCCGTCGGGTCCTCGGAGACGAAGAAGAGCATCGCCACGAACGTGGCCATGTAGCCGTAGATGCCGAAGTCGTAGTACTCGACGACGGTGCCGATGACCGCCGCGCGGATGACCTTCATCCGCGACTGGAAGCCCGCCTCCGGTGCCGGTGCGGGCCCGGACGCCGACTGCTGGTGGAGTGACATGCTGCCTCCCTGGGGAGAGGGTCGGATCGGTGTGTGCGCCGCCCGATCCCGTGGTTGTGGGGGATGGCGGGGGCCGGGGCGTGTGCTGTCGCCTGATGAGAACGCGGTGAGAGCCGTGTGCCGAGGTGGACCGTGTGAAGCGTCCGATGCGGTGGGGCGGAAGGTGCGGGGTGGGCGAAAGATACGGGGCGGGTGGAAGGTGCGGGGCGGGTGCGCGTCAGGGCGGGTGTCCCCGGCGCACGCCCCGGGGCGTGTCCGGTGACGCCCCCCGTCGCGCGGCGGGGTTGTGGACGGAGTGTGTCCGCCAGGCGGGCCCCGTCTATCCCCGCGCCGCCGCTCCCCGCCCGGCGATGCGTCCCATGGTGAGGGCGTTGGCGACCGCGTTGCCGCCGCCGACGTAGCGGGGACCGAGGACCCCGGCGCCCGCCTCGCCCGCGGCGAAGAGCCCGGGGACCGCGGTCCCGGTGCGGTCGCGCACGGCGGCGGAGGAGTCGATCTCCAGACCGGCGTGCGTGCAGACGATCTCGGCCGGGAGCACGCGCGCCGCGTGGTAGGGGGCGGTGTCCAGGGGCTCGGGGTCGGCCTCCGCCCCCTTCCCGCGCAGGGTCAGGTGGCGCAGGAAGTCCGGATCCTCGCCGTTCGGCAGCTGGGAGTTCCAGGTCCGCACCGTGGTGAGCAGCGCCGCCTCGGGCACCCCCATGAGGGCGGCCAGTTCCTCCAGGGTGTCGGCGCGCAGGGTGCGGCCCGCGTCGGCCTCCTCGGTGACGCGTTCGGGCGTCCAGTCCGCGTATCCGGCGGGCAGCGACGACCGGGCCCGGTCGTCGAACACGCACCACGCGGAACCGCCCTGGGCGTCGATGATGCCGGTGGAGACGGCGTAGGAGGCGTCCTCGTCCATGAAGCGGCGCCCGGCCCCGTTGACGTACACGCGCGAGAGCGGGGGGAACCCCGACTGCCAGTGGTGGTGGCGCTGGAAGTAGGCGGTGGGCATCCGCAGCCCCCAGCCCGCGCCGGTGACGGAGGCCTCCACCTGCTCGGCGAAGCGCAGGTGGTCGCCCCGGCTGCCGGGCGCGGCCACGACGAACGCGTGCTCGCCCGCCTCCAGGGCGTCCGGGTAGTACTCCTTGAGCAGTTCGGGGTCCCGGGCCAGGCCACCGGTGGCGACCACCACGGCGTTCGCGCGGACGGTGACCCCGTCGGCGACGACGCCGCGCACCCGGCCGTCCTCGAACAGCAGGCGCCGCACCCGGGTGTTGAGCACGGTCTCGACCCCGAGGCGGCGGCAGGCCGCGGCGAGCACCTGGACCAGGCCGAGTCCCTGGTCGGCGGGGACGTGGGCGCGCCAGACGTCCTCGACCCCGGCCCGGGTCAGGCCGGGCGTGTGCGCGTTGGTGGAGGTCCGCGCCGGGAACCCGGCGCCCAGCCCGATGAGCCACTCCAGGGTGGGTCCGGCGTTCTCGCAGAAGGTGCGGACCAGCCCGGGTTCGAGCATCCACTGGTTGAGGTCCATGTAGTGCTGGTAGAAGCGCTCGGCGCTGTCCTGCACGCCCGCGCCGCGCTGGACGCTGGTCGCGGCGGCGGTGAAGAGCCCCGCGGAGAGCTGGGTGGAGCCGCCCAGCTCGGACTCGGACTCGAACAGCAGGACGCGCGCGCCCTCCTCTGCGGCGGTGACGGCCGCCGCGAGCCCGGCCCCTCCCCCGCCGATCACGACGACGTCGGCGCTCTCCTCGTCGTCGTGGTGATCGACGCGCTCAAGGTGCTCAGACATGGCGGGACCCTCCGTCGACGGCGATGCTGTGCCCGGTCACGTAGCGGCTGCTGTCGGAGAGCAGGAAGAGCAGGACGCCGACGACCTCCTCGGGGGAGCCGACCCGGTGCAGAGGCACGTTGTCCAGGGCGGCGGCCAGGGCCTCGGGGTCGTCCTGGAGCCAGCGCGTCATCTCGGTGTCGATGAAGCCGGGGGCGATGGAGTTGACGCGCAGCCCCCTGTCGCCCAGCTCGACGGCGAGGGACTCGGTCAGGTGGGCGACGGCGGCCTTGGAGGCGCAGTAGGCGGCGCGGCCCCGGCGCACGCGTACCGCCGACACCGAGGACATGTTGACGATCACGCCGCCGGGCAGCATGTGGCGGGCGGCCGCCTGGGCGCCGTGCAGGACGCCCTGGACGTTGACGTCGAGGACGGTGGACATCTGCTCGGCGGTGATCTCGCCGACGGGTGCGTGGGGAAAGACCCCGGCGTTGTTGACCCAGTAGTCGAGGGAGCCGAACTCGTCGGCGGCGGCGCGGGCGAGGTCGTCGTGCTGCTCGGGCACGACCACGTCGACGCGGCGGGGCGCGACCCGGCCGGGCCGCTCGCTCAGGGCGCCGTCGGCCAGTTCGCGGTTGATCTCGTCGGCGGTCCGCTTCATGTCGACGTCGTTGATGTCGGCCGCGACGACGTTGACGCCGCGGGTGGCCAGGGCGGCGGCGAAGCTGCGGCCCATGCCTCGCGCGGCACCGGTGACGACCGCGGTGCGGCCGGCCATCTCGGGGTGGACGGCCTCCATCACGCGGTGGACGACGCGGGCGGGGCCGGTGCCCTCGTGCTGGGTCATGGTGTGCGGCCTTTCCGTGGGTGTGGTGGGAACGGCGTGGTGGGAACGGCGTGGTGGGAACAGGTGTGGTGGAAACGGGGTGGTGGGGCCGGGGCTGGTCGGTGGGGATGTGACGGCGGTGGGCCGGGGCCGGAGGGCGCGGCCGGGGTTCAGGCGGTGTCGTCGCGCCGGACGTCCCGGCGCGCGATGCGCCAGTCCTCCCCGTCGCGGACCAGCCGGTCGCTGACGGTGGTGAGCCTCAGGATTCTGGTGTCACCCGTCACACGGGTACCGATGACCTGAAGATAGGCGCTGACCTGCGCCTGTGTGGTGTCCGCGGACTCCACGAAGAGGTTGGTGACCACGTGGCGGCGCACCTCGCCCGCCTCCCGGGCCGCGTGCGCGAAGTCCTCGGCGAAGGCGCGCAGACGGTCGCGCCCCACGACCGGCGCGGGATAGGTCGGTGAGTGGAACTCGCCGTCGGGGGCGAAGGTCCGGGCCCAGGCGTCGGCGTGGCCGCCGTCGATCAGGTGGGACTGGCGCGCGTAGAGCTGGTGGATGCCGGTGACCAGCGAACCGTCCATACCTCCCCCTCCATGTGTGCGATAATCGCACTAGGTGTGCAATTAAGGCTTAACGTATGTGTCACACGTCACCTGCGTCAAGAGGCGGGAGGTGTATCTTCGCGATGCGAGAGGAGCCAGATGCCCGAGACACCGGCCGACAGGCCCAACACCAGGACGTCCAAGACCCTGCACAACGGGATCGAGGTGTTGGAGCTGCTCAGCCGCAGTCCGCACGGACTGTCGCTCACCGAGATCGCCGAGGGGGTGGGGGTGCACCGCACGGTCGCCCACCGGCTGGTGCGCACGCTGGAGGAGCACCGGCTGTGCAAACGCGGTCCCTTCAAGCGCATCACCCTGGGGCCGGGACTGGTCGCACTGGCCGAGTCGGTGGAGGCGGACCTGCGCCAGGTCGCCGGTCCGGTCCTGGCCGAGCTGGCCGAGTCGCAGGGGGCCACCGCGCACCTCGTCGTTCCCGAGGGTGAGGACGAGGCGCGCGCCCTGATGGTGGTGGAACCGCGCAGGGCCACGGCCCACATCGCCTTCCGAACCGGGCGGGTCGACCCCATCGACAAGGGGTCGGCCGGGCTGGCGCTGCTCGCGGCCATGCCGCCCCGGCCCGGAGAGCGCGGAGAGGTCGCCCTGGCCCGCGAGCGGGGCTACGCCGTCTCCCACGCCGAGGTGACCAACGCGGTGACCGGGGTGTCGGCGGCGGTGGTCGGGACGCGTTCCGAGCCGGTGGCCAGCGTCGGCATCTCGGTCCTCGAGCTGGACGACCCCGCCCCCTTCGGCGCCGCCGTGCGGGAGGCGGCCCGTCTGATCGCCGGGATGGTGCACCTGCCCTGAACCGGGACCGGGCGGAATCGGCCCGGACCCCGCAGGCCGCCGCCCGGATCCGCTCTGGCGTGTGTTCCCGCCCCGCGCCCGGTCCGCTCGGGGTGGGCCGTGTCGGGACCGGGCCCCGCGCCGTTTACGCGTTTTCCCCACGGGTAGCGGCGTTCACGCGTTTCGGCCACACGGGAAGGGGTGGTGTCGGTGCCGTCCAGGGACAGGATCGCCGAACCATGGGGGTCGCGTACCCCGTACGGGCCCGGCCAGGAATGGCCGACCAGAGTGGACAGCCACCTGGCCGAGGGGGTGGGCCCCGACCAGGTGGACCGCTGGGTGCAGTCCGCGACGATCCTGCACTCCAACGGCGACGCACTCGACATCGCGGTCAAGGACGACCGGATCGTGGGGGTGCGGGGCCGGGAGGGCGACCGGGTCAACCACGGACGCCTGGGCCCCAAGGACCTCTACGGGTGGCAGGCCAACCACTCGCCCGACCGGCTCACCCGGCCCCTGGTGCGCCGGGACGGCGAACTGGTCGAGACCGACTGGGACACCGCGATGGACCTGGTCGTGCGGCGCAGCAGGGAACTGCTCGACGAACAGGGTCCCAGCGCGATCGGCTTCTACACCAGCGGCCAGCTCTTCCTTGAGGAGTACTACACGCTCGCCGCCATCGGGCACGGCGCCATCGGCACCAACCACATGGACGGCAACACCCGGCTGTGCACGGCCACCGCGGCCGCCGCGCTCAAGGAGTCGTTCGGCTGCGACGGACAGCCCGGCTCCTACACCGACATCGACCACGCCGACGTCATCGCCCTCTACGGCCACAACATGGCCGAGACGCAGACGGTGCTGTGGACACGCGTGCTCGACCGGCTGGCCGGGCCCAACCCGCCCAGGATCCTGTGCGTGGACCCCCGGCCGACCCCGGTGGCGCGGGAGGCCGCGCTGCACCTGGCACCGCTGCCGGGGACCAACGTCGCGCTGATGAACGGCATCCTGCACGAGATCATCCGGCGGGACATGGTCGACCACGACTACGTCGAGGCCCACACGGTCGGCTACGACTCCCTGGTCGCGGAGGTCGAGGCGTACCCGCCCGAGCGCGCCGCCGGGATCTGCGGGGTCCCCGCGGAGCGGATCCGCGAGGCCGCCGTGCTCCTGGGCGGCGCCGAGCGGCTGATGTCGACCGTGCTCCAGGGCTTCTACCAGTCCCATCAGGCGACAGCCGCGTCCGTGCAGGTCAACAACATCCACCTGATCCGCGGCATGCTCGGCAGGCCGGGCGCGGGCGTCCTCCAGATGAACGGGCAGCCCACGGCGGAGAACACGCGCGAGTGCGGCGCCGACGGCGACCTCACGGGCTTTCGCAACTGGAGCAACGACGACCACATCAGCGATCTCGCCGCGGTGTGGAACCTCGACCCGATGCGGATCCCGCACTACGCGCCGCCCACCCACGCGATGCAGATCATGCGGTACGCCGAGAAGGGGTCGATCCGGTTCCTGTGGGTCAGCGCCACCAACCCGGCGGTGTCGCTGCCCGAGCTGGCGCGGATCCGCTCGGTGCTCGCGCGGGAGGGGCTGTTCCTGGTGGTGCAGGACATCTTCCTGACCGAGACGGCCGAACTCGCCGACGTGGTGCTGCCCGCCGCGACCTGGGGCGAGAAGACGGGCACGTTCACCAACACCGACCGCACCGTCCACCTGTCCGACAAGGCCGTCGACCCGCCCGGCGAGGCCCGGTCGGACCTGGACATCCTCCTGGACTACGCGCGGCGGATGGACTTCCGCGACAGGGACGGCGCGCCGTTCCCGCGGTGGCACGACCCCGAGTCGGCCTTCGAGGCGTGGAAGGGCGCCACCGCCGGACGGCCGTGCGACTACACCGGCCTCACCTACGGCAGGCTGCGCGGAGGCAGCGGCGTGCAGTGGCCCTGCAACGACCAGAACCCGGACGGCACCGAGCGCCTCTACGCCGACGGCCGGTTCTGGGCGGCGCCCGACCAGTGCGAGAGCTACGGCCGCGACCTGGTCACCGGGGCGCCGCTGGAGCCGACCGAGTACAAGGCGATGAACCCCGAGGGCCGGGCGATCATCAAGGCCGCCGAGTACCTGCCACCGCACGAGGAGCCGAGCGGGGAGTACCCCTTCGCGCTCATCACCGGCCGCACGCTCTACCACTTCCACACGCGCACCAAGACCGGGCGCTCACCGCAGCTGCAACGGGCGGCCCCCGAGGTCTGGGTGGAGGTCTCGCCCTCCGACGCCCGGGAGGCCGGGATCTCCGAAGGCGATCCCGTCGAGGTGACCTCGCCACGCGGGGTGATCCGGGCGCGGGCGCGGATCAACGGCATCCGCCCCGGGGTGCTGTTCGTCCCGTTCCACTACGGCTACTGGGACAGACATGCCGACGGGGGCTCCGTCGACCGGGACCGGGCGGCCAACGAGACGACCGTCACCGACTGGGACCCGGTGTCCAAGCAGCCCCTGTTCAAGACCGCGGCGGCCCGGCTGCGGCTCCTGGGGCCTGGGGACGGCTCGCCCGCGCCCGCGCCGACGACGACCGCGTCCCGGCCGGTCGGCGCCGGGGTGCCCGAGACCGTGGGCGGTCCCGACGCCGCCTCCGAGGAACACGTCACCGGAGGTGCGCGATGAGGATCGTCGTGGCCCTGCGCGAACTGTACGACGCCGAGAGCGCCCTGGCCGGGGAGCTGCTCAGGATCGCCGACCGGCACGAGAAGGAGCAGGAGATCCACCACGTGGCCAGGGACCTGGTCCGCTGGTCGCGCGACCACGTGCGGGAGATCGCCGAGGCCGGTACCCGCTACGGCCTGGACCTCGGGGAGCCGGAGCTGGAGAACCCGGACCCGCCCACCGAGGAGGCGGGCGAGCTGCCGGGCGACGACTCCGACCCCGATCTGCTGCTCCTGGCGGACCTGCGTCGGCTGTACCGCATGGCGGCGGGCGTGTCGCTGGACTGGGATCTGCTCGGACAGGGCGCGCAGGTGACCGCGGACGCCGGGTTGCTGGCGCTCACCAAGCGGTGCCACCCGCAGTCGCTACGGCAGATGAGCTGGGCCGACGCGATGCTCAAGACGGTCTCGCCGCAGATCCTGGTCACCTGAGGGACCGCGCGGATCCGTTCCGCGCGAGGCTGACGCGGCCGCCCGCACGGAGCCGTACGTGCGGCCGCGGCGGGCTCACCGCCCGACGAGATCGGCCAGGACCGCGGCGGCGGCCCGCTCCCCGCTGACCAGGGCCCCCTGGAGCGAGGGCGTGTCGCGGTGGTCGCCCGCGACGTAGAGGCCCTCCTCCAGTCGGACCGAACGGCGCAGGTCGCCCAGGGGCGGCGGCGCCGCGGGCAGGGCGTCGGGCACGTGCACCGTCTCCAGGTGTTCCCAGTCCCCGTCGTGCGCGCCCAGGATCCCGGCGGCCTCGGCGCGCACCTCGGCCTCCGGGGGCTGGTGGGGGCCCACCGTGGAGGAGGCGATCAGCGCCCGGCCGGGAGGCGCGTAGGACGGGGCGGTGGCCGTCAGCACCATGACGCTGGTCAGCCTGGTCCCGATGCGCCGGGAGCGCCCGTCCACGTGCAGGAGCGGGTCGTCCTCCGGTCCGGCGGGACGGGAGTGGTAGTAGGTGGTGGCGGGGTTGAGCACCGGTGCGGGCAGCGAGGGCAGGAGCTTGGGCACCGCACCCGGGCCGACCGCGACCACGACGGCGCGGGCGTGGACGGTCCCCGCCTCGGTGCGCACCCGCCCCGGCACCACCTCGTGCGCGGCCGTCCCCAGCAGGAACCGCGCGCTCCCGGCGCGCGCCGCGAGCTGTTCGGAGACGGCCTGGATCCCCGCCTCCGGGACGGTCAGCCGCCCCCGCGCGAAGCTGCGCCAGACCAGGTCGTTGACCCTGCTGGACGTGCTCAGGGACTCGTCGAGGAAGACGCCGGTCAGGAAGGGGCGCACCAGGGTGTTCACGGCCCGTTTGCCCAGGCCGAGGCGGCGCAGCGCGGTGAGGGTGTCGGTCTCGGGCCGGGCCTTGATCCGGTCGGCCGGTTCCAGGGCGTCCGCGGCCACGGCGCGCAGCAGGCGGAAGAGGTCGGAGGGGCGTACGAGCGAGCCGGACAGCAGGGACAGCGACGACAGGGCCCCGGAGGGCGAGGGGTGCAGCCGCAGCAGCCCCCGGTCGGTGCGCACGGCCATCCCCTTGGGGAAGGACCTCAGGCGCAGGGCGTCCAGGTCCAGACGGCGGCGGACGGCCGGGTAGGCGGTGTTGAGGATCTGGAAGCCGCGGTCGAGCACGTAGCCGTCCCGCACGTCGCTGCGGACGCGTCCCCCCACGGACTCCCCGGCCTCCACGACGGTCACGTCGAGCCCGGCGGCGGCGAGGTCGGCGGCGGCGACCAGTCCGGCCATGCCCGCCCCCACGACCACGGCGTCGCAGCGCTGCGGCAGATCAGTCATGGCGCCAGAGTAGGCCAGCCGCCCGCGACCGGCCCGGACTCGGCCCGGCGAGCCGCGGGTGGAGCGCACGGAGGGGCCCGCCGCGTGTGCGGTGGGCCCCGCCCTCGCGGTGTCACCCCGTGCGCGCCACGGGGTGACACCGATCATGGACCGGTCGGTCAGCCGGTGTAGTTGGGGTCAGCGGGCACGGGGACGGGAGCCCCGGCCTCCTCGGCCTCCTGCTCGGCCGCCTCGTCCTGTGCGTGAGCCCCGGCCTCCTCGGCCTCCTGCTCGGCCGCCTCGTCCGGTGCGGGAGCCCCGGCCTCCTCGGCGGGCGGCGCCGAGTCCTCGCACGGCTCGACCCCCGCACCGGACTCTTCGGCGGGCGGCGCGGGCTCCTGGGAGGGGTCCGCCGGGCAGTCGACCGGGGCGGGGGTCGCGGAAAGGGCGACCGCGTCGTCGGCCCAGGCGGGGGAGCCGCCGAACAGGGCGGCGGCCGCGAAACCGGCGACGATCAGGTAGTTCTTCAGACGCATGTCAGTCCTCGTGTGTGGTTCGTGTGCGCGGGATACCGTCCCGCGCGGCGGTCCGGAGCCGGTCGGCTCACGCGGAGATCTCGACCGGGGTGCCGATCGGCAGGTTCTCGGCCATCCAGGTGATGTCCTCGTTGGAGACCCGGACGCACCCGTGGCTGACCTGGCGGCCCAGGGCGTCCTCGTCGTTGGTGCCGTGCACGGCGAGCTGGCCGGGCCCGCCCGCGAACGTCTCCAACGTCTCGGAGAACCCGCTCAGGCCGAAGGCGTAGACCCCGTAGGGCCCCTCCGGGTCCGGCGGCTGGAGCAGCTCGGTGAAGTAGTAGCGGCCCTCGGGAGTGGGGGTCTCGCCCTCCCCCGTGCCGATCACCCCGGTACGCACCTCCTCGTCCCCGTCGAAGACGGTGAACGCGAAGTCGCCGGTGTCGACCTCCACTCGGTACTCCGTGAAGGCCAGCGACACCTCGTCGCTCCTGACCCAGCCCGTGCTGCCGTTCGGTCGGACCGGCAGCAGCACCTGGAGCCACTCGCCCTCGTTGCGCTCGACGAGGAACGTGCGGTCCACCCCGAAGTCGTTCGGACTCGCGAGGGTGTGCAGCACCTCCTCGCCGCCGGGCTCGGCGTGGACGGCGACCCCGTCGCCGAGAACCGTGGCGATCTCCACGCCCTCGACGCCGCCGTCCCCGGCGGTGTCGGCGGCCGCCTCCCCCGACGCCGGTTCGTCGGCCGGGGCGGACGAACAGGCCGTGAGCGCTGTCAGGGCAGCGGCGACCGCGAGGGACGTCAGAGCCCGGGTAGGGCTCACGGGCATCGTTGGGCGCATGGGATTCCATCCGGCTTCGCTTGGGGAGGCGTCCGGTGTGCTCGCGCTCCGGACGACAACGAACACTGGCCGACGAATGTGAAGAACCCGTGTGCCCGTCGTGTGGGTCCCGTGTGGTGACCTGCGGCGGCTCCACCGGCCCGCTCCGGCGCCCTCGCGCGCACGCGTACGATCGAGCCGCACCGAGGCCCGACCGGGCCGGAAGCCGATCGGAGGTCACCGTGTGCGCGCATGTGCTGGTCGCCGAGGACGACGTCAACCAGGCCGACCTGATCCGGCGCTACCTGGAGCACGAGGGGCACTTCGTCCGCGTCGTGCACGACGGGCGCGCGGCGGTCGCGGCGCACCACCGGGACCGCCCCGACCTGGTCGTCCTGGACGTGATGATGCCGGTCATGAGCGGCCTCGACGCGTGCCGGGCCCTGCGCGCGGAGTCCGACGTGGCGGTGCTGATGCTCACCGCCCGCTCCACCGAGGAGGACCTGCTGACCGGGCTCGACCTGGGCGCGGACGACTACGTCACCAAGCCCTACAGCCCGCGTGAGCTGATGGCGCGGGTGCGCACGCTGCTGCGCCGCTCGCGCAGGGACCCCGACGACGCGGACCGGGTGCTGCGCGCGGGCCCGGTCGCGGTGGACCCGTCGCGCCACGCGGTGCGGGTGGACGGGTCCCCGGTCACGTGCACGCCCGCCGAGTTCCAGCTGCTCGCCGCGCTCGCCGCCCAGCCGGGCCGGGTCCTGACGCGCGCCCAGCTGCTGGAGCACATCCACGGCATGAGCCGGTTCATCACCGAGCGCACCATCGACGTGCACGTGAAGAACCTGCGCCGGAAGCTGGAGCCGAACCCGCGCAGGCCGGTGCGGCTCGTGACCGTCTACGGCGTCGGCTACAAGCTCGTGGGGAAGGCCGATGACCGGTCGGCGTAGGGGCGCGCTGCGGCACAGCCTGCTGGCACGCCTGCTGGCCAGCTCGGTGCTGGTGGCGGTCTGCTCGATCTTCGCGACGGCGTGGCTGGCGGTGCAGAGGACGTCGGAGTCGCTCACCGTGCAGCAGGGGGAGACCCTGGCCGTGGACACCCGCATCCACGACACGCTCGTCGCCTACGCCGCCGCCCATCCCGGGTGGGACGGCGTGGGCGAGACGGTGGGACACCTGTCCGAGGAGACGGGACGGCGGATCGTCCTGACCACCGAGAACCGCGGGCTGATCGCGGACTCGGCCGAGGAGGCCCGGCCGCTTCCGCCGCGGACGACCTCGGTGGTCGACCCGCTGGCGGTGGACGTCACCCTCGCCTCCGACGTCAACGGGCGCATCGATCCCCGTGCCGTGGGGCCGTTCGCGCTGTCGGAGCAGGAACAGCTCCGGCTGGCCGAGGTCGCGGAGAACACCGCCGCCTGCCTGCGCGACCTGTACGGGCTGGCGGTGGAGGTGGAGGACGGGCCGAGCGGACGCCCCACCGTCACCGGGGCCCAGGCGGACCGGTACGGGTGGCTGGAATGCGGGCTGGAATCGCTGGAGGAGCCGACCGACGGGGAGCGGAAGGCGCTGGACGAGCTGAACGGGCTGTTCAGAACCTGTCTGGGCGTGGAGGCCCCCGAGGAGGCGGAGGTGGAGGCGGAGTACCGGATGGACGGGGCCCTCGGGGTTCCCGTGGCGTTGCCCTTCGGCTCCGTGTCGGACCCCGGGGGCTTCGCGGACGAGGCCCACGCTCCGCGCGAACTCGGGATGCCCGAGGACGAGACCGGATCCTGGGCGCCGCCCGGGGAGGAGACGGCCGTTCCCGACAGCGGCGCGGACCCCGTGCCCGTGGAACCGTCCGCACAGGTCCAGGACGCGCCCGGTGGCTCGGGCGCGCCTCCCGTGCAGGACGAACCGGCACCGGCGCAGGAACCGTGGTGGCCCGAGGTACCCGAGGAGGAGCAGCTCCCGAGTGCGGTTCCCGAGGAGTCGGGCGTTCCGGGGTCCGGTGCGCCTCCCGAGCCGCCGCGGTTCGACACGCGCACCTCCGCGTGCCTGGACTCCGCCCGGCGCGAGCAGCTCGACCCCTACGTGGCCCCGGCGGCGCTGCTGTTCATCGACGACCCCGAGGCGGAGGCGTCGGGCGTCGTGCCGCTGACCGGCGAGGGTCTGGTTCGGGTGTTCGGTGTGGTGCTGCTGGTACTGGTGCTGACGGTGGTGGTGAGCGTGGCGGTGTCCACGCGCCTCGTCCGCCCGGTGCGCGCGCTCACCGACGCGGTGCGGCGGATGCGCGAGGGGCGCGGGCGCTCGCGGGTGGAGGTGCGCGACTCCGGGGAGATCGGGCAGCTGGCGGACGCGTTCAACGAGATGGCCGAACACCTGGAGCGGTTGGAGAAGCAGCGCCGGGCGATGGTCAGCGACGTCTCGCACGAACTGCGGACGCCGCTGAGCAACCTGCGCGGCTGGCTGGAGGCGGCCCAGGACGGGATCGCCGACCTGGACCGGGAGCGGATGGGGATGCTGGTCGGCGAGACGCTGCTGCTCCAGGACATCGTCGACGACCTCCAGGACCTGGCGCTGGCGGACGCGGGCAGGCTGCGGCTGTCCCCGGAGCCGGTGGACGCCGGGGCGCTCGTGGAGCAGGTGGTGGACAGCCAGCGGCTGAGGGCCGCCGGGGCCGGGCTGCGGCTGGTGGCGGAGGCCGGGGACGTGGTGGTCGTCGCCGACCGGACACGGCTGGTCCAGGTGGTCGGGAACCTGCTGGGCAACGCACTGCGGCACACCCCGGCGTCCGGGACGGTCACCGTCGGGGCGCGCCGCTCGGGCGGGGAGGCGGTCATCGAGGTGGCCGACACGGGCGTGGGCATCCCGGCGGAGGACCTGCCGCACGTGTTCGACCGGTTCTGGCGTGCGGACAAGTCGCGCAACCGGCGCACTGGTGGCAGCGGGCTGGGGCTGGCCATCGTGCGCAACCTGGTGGAACTGCACGGCGGGTCGGTGTCGGTGGAGAGCGTCGTCGGTGAGGGGACAACGTTCACGGTGCGGCTGCCGCTGGCGGGCCCGGAGGGAGCGGAGGGAACGAAGGAACCGGAGTGGCCGGAGGGTTCGGAGTGGCTGGCGGAGGACTGAGGGTGACCGGGCCTCCGGCCGCGACCGGAGGCGGTCACGTCGCGCCCGGAATGCCCTGTCTCGTCTAGGATTCAGGCAGGCGCGACACCGGCCCGACCGCGCTTCCCCCTGCCCCGGGCCCGCGGAGGATGCGTGCACCAGCCCCCGAACGTCCGTGTCCCGAACGTCGGGGAGGGCTACGCCCGGTCGTACGACCGCTGGGTGACGACCTTGGCGATTCTCTTCGGCGTGTTCCTGGGGAACCAGGCGGTCAACGCCGGAGCGATGATGCTCTTCGACGTCGTCTCGGAGGACGTCTCCGGAGTGTTCCGGGAGTGGGGGGAGTTCGCGGCGGTCCTGTCGGTCGCGGCCGCGACCGTGGCCCTGTTCGTCCTTCCCCTCTCCCTGCTCCTCCCCCTCCTGTCCACCCGGGGACCGGTACGGCCGGGACGGCTTCCTCCGTGGACCACGCCCGAGCAGGCACGGACCGCGAGGGCGCTGGTGAACGGCGGTGTACTCAGCAACGACCCCTGGACCGATCAGGTGGCCCGGGCATGGGCGGACACCCTCACCTCGAACGCAGGGCTCCTGTTCCCCCCGGCCCTGCGACTGGTCCCTGTCGCCTGCGGCGTCCTGATGCTCGCGATGAACGCCGCCGCTTTCGCCTGGGGTGCTCGGGAAGGCGACCTGAACCAGATGGCGATCCAGGCCAACAGCTTCGCCTTCTTCGGAGCGATCATGTTTTTGGCCCCCCTCCAGTTCCGGCGGTTGGAGAGGGCACGTAGGTTCCGCGCACTTCACGAAACCGCGTACGGAAAGACGGGCCGATGAACGAGCAGCGCCCTCCCCTGTTCGTCCGCATCAGGGCCTACGCCCACCGGGACCCGCGTGGTTACGCGATCCGCGCTGGCCTCGTCGTCGGCCTCTTCTTCGGTGCTTTCACGGGGATCTTCTGGGCCTTCTTCCTCCGAGCCATGGGGGACAGCGCCGTGTGGGCCCTTCCGTTCGGGGCGGCTTCGGGAGCCCTCTTCGGCATTTTCATGGCCGTGGTCATCGTCAGATCGCTTCCTACGACCCCCCTACCGCCGGGCACCGACCGGGCGAGGATGCGCGAGGCCGCGCGGCTGGTCCGCGGCGGAGTCCCCGGCACCGATCCCCTGGTCAACCAGATCGCCCGCCACCAGGCCGAGGCGGTCCTGCGGCAGCAGTACTGGCCGAAGACCATGTCCGCCATCTTCGGCCTGGGTCTGGCGTTGAACCTGTGGTCGGTGACGTACGCCACCGGACCCGGGTTCTGGGGCAACATCGTGGGTCTCGTGGTGTTCCCCCTCATGCTGTTCGTGGCGATGCCGCTCACCGCGCGCAACCGCAGGCGGGCCCGGGCCTTCCTCGCCGCGTTGGAGGAGGACCCGGGCCCGCAGCCGGACGCCTGAACCCTCAGCGGCCGAGCACCCGGAACCGCCGCACGCACAGCGGGAAGAAGACCGCCGTGAGCACCAGCGGCCAGACCACGGCCATGAGCACCGCGTTCTGGGCTATCCAGCCCTCCCCGCCCCACCCCGGGTTGCCGAACAGCTCCCGGGTGGCGGCGACCGTGGACGACAGCGGGTTCCAGTCCGCGACCGCGCCCAGCCACACCGGCATGGACGCCGTCGCCACGAAGGCGTTGGACAGGAAGCCCAGCGGGAACTCCAGCATGTGCACCGCCGTGACGGCGCCCTCGCCCCGCACGGCCAGGCCCACGTAGACGCCCACCCACACCAGCGAGAAGCGCAGCAGCAGGAGCAGCCCGATTCCGGCGGCGGCCTCACCGGCGGTGCCGTTCCACTGCCACCCCACCAGCAGGCCGCACAGGACCAGCAGGACCAGGGTGATCGCCGACCGGAGCATGTCCGCCGCGCACCGCCCCACCACGACGGCCGAGGGCGCCATGGGCATGGAGCGGAACCGGTCGGTGACCCCGCGCACGGCGTCCTGGGACACGGCGGTGACCGTCTCGCCCACCCCGAAGACCATCGCCATGGCGAACATGCCGGGCATCAGGAACTCGCGGTAGTCCCCGCCGCCGGGCACGGTCATCGCCCCGCCGAACAGGAACCCGAACATCAGCACCATGACCACGGGGAACAGCAGTCCCGCGACGAGCTGGCCAGGCTGGCGCAGCCAGTGGACGACGTCACGCCGGGCGATGGTCCACCCGTCCGCCAGCGCCCAGAGCAGCCGGTCGGCGGGCGCGGGCCCCGCGGCCCGGACAGTGGTGTCGTTCATCGGCTCTCCCCCACGCAGTCGCCGCGATCTTCGTGCCCTCCGCGCTCGCCGTGGTCCTCGCGGTCATCGCGGTCACTGCGGTCCCCACGAACGTCGCGACCGTCACTGCCACCGGTGTCGCGGTCACCGGCTTCACCGGCTCCTTCGGCGCCACCACGGCCACCACGGTCATCGCGGTCGCCACGGCCCTCATGACCGCCGGTCAGGTGCAGGAACACCTCGTCCAGGGTCGGTCGGCGCAGCGCGACGTCCTCCACCGCGATCCCCTCCTCCTCCAGCGCCCTCACCACCTCGGTCAGGGCCGCGACCCGGTTCCGGACGCCGACACCGATCCGGCGCGCGTCGGCCTCGATCTCGGGCCGCTCGCCGGTCACCCGGCCGATGAGGGCGGCGGCCCCGTCGAGCGCGGCGGCCTCGTGGAGCACCACGTCGAGCCGGTCGCCGCCCAGGCGGGACTTGAGCTCCTCCGGTGTTCCCTCGGCGACGACGCGGCCGGAGTCGACCACCGAGATCCGGTCGGCGAGCTGGTCGGCCTCCTCCAGGTACTGGGTGGTGAGCAGCACCGTGGTGTCGCCCGCCACCAGGGCACGGACGGCGTTCCACACCTCGTTGCGGCCCCTCGGGTCGAGCCCTACCGTGGGTTCGTCCAGGAACAGCACGGGCGGGGACAGGATCATGCTCGCGGCCAGGTCCAGGCGTCGGCGCATGCCTCCGGAGTAGGCGCTGACCGGCTTGCGGCCGGTGTCGGCCAGGCGGAAGCGCTCCAGCAGCTCGTCGGCCCGCGCGGCGGCGCGCCGGGCGCCCAGGTGGTACAGGCGGCCGAACATCTCCAGGTTCTGCCGTCCGCTGAGCACCTCGTCGACGGCGGCGTTCTGGCCCACCAGTCCGATGCTCCGGCGGACCGCGTCCCCCTGGGACGCCACGTCGTACCCGGCGACGCGCGCGGTGCCCTCGTCCGCGCGCAGCAGCGTGGCAAGGACGCGCACGGCGGTGGTCTTGCCAGCGCCGTTGGGTCCGAGCAGCCCGCACACGCTGCCCGCGGGCACGGCCAGGTCGAACCCCCGCAGCGCCCAGCTGTTCCCGTAGCGCTTGCCCAGACCGCGCGCGGTGATCGCGCCTCCGGTCGTGTTCACAGCGTTCCCCTCTCCACCGCTTGTCGTACGCCGTACAGTACGCCCTACGCTCCAGGCAACACAAGGGAACCGGAGATAATTCCGTACGGCGTACAGAATCTTCTTCCGGTCCGGGCGCGGGGCGCTGTCTCCGGCACGCGCAGGGGTTCAGGTGGCGGGCCACTGGTCGGCCCGGAGCAGTCGGCGGACCTCGGCCGGGTCGAAGCGGAGGTGGCCGCCGGGGGTACGCACCACGGGGATGCGCCCCTGCGCGACCCACCGGTTCACGGTCCTGGGGTTGACCCTGAACAGGTCGCCCACCTCGGCCACGGTGAGCAGGGAAACGGGCAGGTCGGCATGGGATGCGTGGGGCTTACGGGGTGTGTGGGGTTTGTTGGGCACGGTTGTCCTTCGTCGGGGGTGGAGGCGGGGCGAGAAGCAGGAGGTGAAGGGTGGAGGGCCGCGCGCCGGGGGCTCGGGGCCGCCCGGCACGCGACCGGTTCAGGTAGTGGGTGTGCGCTGCCGGGGGATGGACGGCAGCTTCTCCAGCGGCAGTGCCTCCAGCGGTGACCTCCACACGAGCGGGTGGAGGCGGTGGTGCTCCCAGGGGGTGCGGCACACGCGGACCTGCGTGCCCTGCTGGGCTCCGTAGACCTCCTCGTGCTGCCAGGTCGAGCCCAGGTAGCGGACCCTTACCCCGTGGGCGCGCGCCCAGGCGTGCAGGGCCTCCCTGCTCTCGACCTCGTGCACCTCGAACACGGTCCTGGCTTCGCGGCGCGGCTCGGGTACGGCGGTCATGGCTCACGCCCCTGGCGTTGGCCGGACTCGCGCAGCTCGTGCGCGGCCTGGGCGGCCAGGCGGGCGAGCTTCTCCAGGGCGGCGACCCGCGCGGCGCGGCCGTGCGTGCTCCAGCCCGGGGAGAGGTCGACGTGGCAGGCGGCCACGGCCAGGGAAGCGAGGGCGCCGGACCCGTTGGCCTCGCGGCACAGGCGGACGTCGTCGCACGTCAGGTCCGTGACGGTGACGGCGGTGGTCGCGGACATCATCGTTTCGCCTCCCGGAGTGCCTGGTGCGCGGCGCGCACGATCGGAAGGGCGCCCGTGGCGACGCCGACCCGTGCCATGGGGAGCGCGGTCAGAAAGGGGCGGGCGCGGCGGCTGCGGTGACGGTGGTGGCTGCCATGGTGGCGCGGCCGGAAGGCGAGGGAGTTCACGCCCTCACCCCCTCGACGGTTCGGGCGGTCTGGACGGTGTGCCACTGGCGGACCACGGCGGCCAGGTCGGTGAGGTCGTCGGACGGACGCGGGCGCGGGGTCGGGTGCGGCGCGGCCGGGGCGATGACGTGCAGGAGGTCGCCGCCGAGGTGGTCGGGGGCGGGGCGCTTGTCTGCTCGCGCCTGCTCCCATGCCCGGTAATAGGGCGGGATCAGGTCGCGTTCCGCAGGGGGTTCGACGGGCTGCGGGGGAAGGGGCGGCAGGTCCTGCCACTCCCAGCGGCGACGCACGGGCGGGCGGCGGCGCGGGGCTTGGGTTCGAGCGGGAGGCGGCGCGGACCGCGCGTGGCGGCCCTGGGCGGGCGGGGCTATCGCCCGCCACAGCATGACGAAGAACTGGATCAGGTAGCGCACGGAGCGACCTCCTGGTGACGAAGGGTGCCGCTGGGAAGGCGGCGAGGGAATCGAACACCCTCCATACTGAAACATGGAATACATGTTTGCAAGACCCTCAAGGAATACAGTCCCTGTATTCCATATTTGTCCGGTTTCACCTGGCCAGTCATACGATCAGGTACACCGGCCCACCAGGAGCAGCAGATGAGCGACCGATACAGCCCTACAGTGCGTCGACGCAGACTCTCCGAGGAGCTACGCCGTCTTCGCCACGAAGCCCGCAAGACACTGGAGGACGTCGTGGCGGCCACCGAGTGGTCGCGCGGCAAGATCGGCAACATCGAATCGGGTGAACGCCAGCGTCCGCAGGTCGCAGAGATCCGTACGCTCCTGGACGTGTATGAGGTCACCGACGACAAGACCCGCGAGGCAGTCCTGGACCTGTGCCGCCAGTCCCGCGAACGCGGGTGGTGGGTGCGCTACAAGGACGTGTTGTCGAGCAAGTTCGTCGGCTTCGAGGCTGAGGCGAGCGTGATCTGCAACTGGGAACTCGCGGTGATCCCGGGTCTGCTACAGGTACCGGAGTACACCGAACTGATCACCCGCACTGCGCTCGTCCGGGACAGCAAGGATGTTCAGAGGGTGGTCGACGCACGCATCAAGCGGCAGAACATCCTTCGCGAGGACCCGCCCGACGATGCCTGGTTCGTGTTCGACGAGACGGCACTCATGCGCCTCAGAGACCACCCGGAGACCCTGCGCAACCAGGTCGATTACCTGATCCAGGCTGCCGAGAACCCCTACATGACGATTCAGCTCGTGCCGCACGACCGCTTGCACCCTGGCACAGGCGGACCGTTCGTCATCATGGATTTCCCGAACATCGTCGATCCGACCGTCATCTTCCTGGAAACCGACACCGACGGCCTCTACCTGGAAGAACCTGACGAAGTCGCCCGGTACCGCACCCTGTTCGGCCACCTACGCCTCACGGCTCTCAAGCCGGAGGACACCATAGCCCGACTACGAGAAATGATTGCCTGAGATGAGCAGTTCGATTCCCGCTGACCTCTTCCGGAAGTCCTCCTACTCCCAGCCTCAGAACTGCGTAGAGGTAGCAGACCTGCCGACCGGGTCCGCCGTGCGAGACACCCAGAATCGAGAACAGGGGCACCTGATGTTCGCTGCTCGCGAGTGGGCTCACCTGGTGACCACGGTGAAGACTTCGCAAGGCTAGAGGCCAACAGCAGGGAAGCCCCGGCCATGAGGCCGGGGCTTCCCTGTGTTCGATTCCCGAGATCACTCTACCGCCCAGGGTTGTCGGACACTATCCGCCAGGACCGTATTGTCAGGTTCGCCGAGCCGTACCTGATGGCCGATCGCGGTCACAGTGAGCCCGAAGTGCTCCCGTCCCGACAGCTTCATCCGCCCCCAGGAGATGGAGCACCCCCGAGTAGGACCATCCTCGCGTGCACGGGGAGCGAAGGCTTCTTCGTCATCCTGGAGTTTCCCGAATCGGTCGACCCCACGGTGGTCTATTTGGAAACGGACACCGATGGAATCTACTTGGAGGAGCCCGACGAGATCGCCCGATACAGAACCCTGATGAACCACCTGCGCCTGGCCGCCCTCCGTCCCGGCGAGACGATCGAGACACGGTCACATCGGGTTCGTTGCCAGGCGGGTGGGCTCGTCGAGCCACACCTGCTGGCCCTCGGTGGTGGCTGTCAGCCCGAACCGGGCCCGGTCTGGCAGACCCCAGCCGACCCAGGTGAGATAGGCGTGCTCCAGTTCCTCCCACAGGGCCCGAGGCCCCTGCTGCTCGACGCCACACCGCGTGTACTGCGGATCGTAGGCCACGCGTGCGGCCGACCCGTTGCCGTCCCAGAGCCAGAGCTGGAACGTGCCCGCCTCGCCGTTCGCGCCATGCCCGAACAGACCCGGGAGCATTCCCGCGATGGCGACGTGCGCACCCGGGTCGGCACCGACAACGCGCCGCGGATCGAGCAACGTGGAACCTTCCCGCCAGTCGCCGCCCTCGTCGGCCGCTGGGGCGGGCGGGCGCTGGGAGCGCAGCATCATGTACGTGCTGCCGTTGGTGAACCGGCCGACCGCACAGCCTTCACCGATGACGGTGAGTCGGGTCTGGTGGCCATGGCCGAAGCCGGGCACCCATGGCAGAACGATGCGACCACCGGGCCGGGTCTGCGCGACCCAGGCGCGCGGGACGGTGCGGACGCCGCAGGTGACGTGTACACCGTCGTAGGGGGCCCCGTTCGCCCAGCCGTCCGTGCCATCACCGACGATGAGGGTCGGTGCCAGCTCGGCGCGCTCAAGGTTGGTGGCGGCGTCCTTGGCAACCTGGTCGTCGACCTCGATGGTGGTGACCGCCTCCGCTCCCAGCTCGGAGGTGAGTAGGGCGGCTGTCCATCCGGTGCCGGTGCCGATCTCCAGGATCTGGTCGCCCGGATAGGGGTCCAGCAGTTCCAGGAAGTCGACCACGATCCCGGGGGCCGACGCGGAACTGGTGTAGTCGCCGACGCCTGCGGATAGGTCGGAGGCGCCGTCGTCGAGCTGGGTGACGATGGCGGTGTCGGTGTACACGGCGGTGCGCCAGGTGTCGGGGTCGGCGTCACGGTCAATCGGGTACCGGTGTGAGCCGTCCACCGGCACGGCCACCGCGGCGGCCGGGATGAACAGCTCTCGGGGGACGGCGGCCAAGGCGGCGTGCCAGCGCCGGTCGGTCAGGTACCCCGACCGGCTCAGGTCGTCCGCGAGGGACTCGGGGCTCGTCATCCCTTGGGCTTCTCACGGGTGCCGCCGCCGGGTGTCGGGGAGTCCGGGGAGGGCGGTGCGGGCTCGAACGGCTTACTGGGCTTGGGCTGGCCCTCATGCTTGGCCATGGCACTCCTTCCACAGGGGAACAGCTCACACAGAGGGTAACCCTCCTGCGACTAGCTGACATGGGATCGGCCGGTCTCGAACAGCGCCGGTTGCGCGGTGCCGGGCCGGGGTAGCGCTGGCTCCCAGCCGTTCGTGTCTGCCGTCTCCCCTGTCGGCGACCGCAGCCTGGCCGTCGAAAATCTCCACGAGACCATCCCCGCGTGCGCGGGGAGCACGCGGCCCGCAGCTCGGCGCGGACGTAGACCATGGGACCATCCCCGCGTGCGCGGGGAGCACCCGAGCGCGGCGGCCCACCAGGCGTCGACCTGGGGACCATCCCCGCGTGCGCGGGGAGCACCACCTCCACCTGGGTGTCCACGCGATCCTCGACGGGACCATCCCCGCGTGCGCGGGGAGCACCTCCGGGTGCTCGATCTCGGCGACCTTGCACAGGGACCATCCCCGCGTGCGCGGGGAGCACAGTCCTCGCGGGGCACGACCACATTTCGACGCGGGACCATCCCCGCGTGCGCGGGGAGCACGCGTGCGGTCTACCACGCCCCCATCCTCCTGCGGGACCATCCCCGCGTGCGCGGGGAGCACGGTGGGCTACGGGTGACGTGGGACGGCACCTTGGGACCATCCCCGCGTGCGCGGGGAGCACGAGAACGTCACCGAGCTCGTGCCTGTGTCCCGGGGACCATCCCCGCGTGCGCGGGGAGCACCGAGCGGAGTTCCCCACCACTCCCGTCGACCAGGGGCCATCCCCGCGTGCGCGGGGAGCACCGGCATGGGCGGCCGGGGCCCATGCGGCACCCGGGACCATCCCCGCGTGCGCGGGGAGCACTCATCTCGACTGAGCCGCTCGTCGACGTCGACGGGACCATCCCCGCGTGCGCGGGGAGCACTCGGACAGGGTGACGTCCCAGGGCAGGCCGCTGGGACCATCCCCGCGTGCGCGGGGAGCACTTCCACTTGAACGTGCTCCCGTACTCTCCGACGGGACCATCCCCGCGTGCGCGGGGAGCACACCACCCGGTCGATCCGGGTGGCCCCGCTCGCGGGACCATCCCCGCGTGCGCGGGGAGCACGTGACCACGGGGTGAGCCCCGGTGGTGCCGGAGGGACCATCCCCGCGTGCGCGGGGAGCACCTACAGGCTTCTCGGCCAGTTCCACAAACGTGGGGACCATCCCCGCGTGCGCGGGGAGCACGCCGTGTGCCGCCGGGAGCTGAACCTCGACGAGGGACCATCCCCGCGTGCGCGGGGAGCACTACCGGCCCGACCAGGTGACCGACTGGTCGATGGGACCATCCCCGCGTGCGCGGGGAGCACTTGACGCCGGTCGACAGGAACGTCACCAGGCCGGGACCATCCCCGCGTGCGCGGGGAGCACGTGCTCTCGGGCCCGGCGGGCGCGCTCCTCCTGGGACCATCCCCGCGTGCGCGGGGAGCACAGTCGCTGAACTGGGAACTTACCAGCGGCAAGCAGCCAAATTTCCAACTTTTTGAGAAACAGACATTTCCCCCACAAGCCAGGTCTGAGCTAACCGATGATTTCACACACGGGCTCACACGTTCGCCCCGCCGAACAGGACCGCAACCAGCAGGTCACCCGCGCGTCCGCGCGTTCCCATCACCGATCAGGGAATCTGTTCACGGCCCTTCTTGAGTCCACCGCGTCACGGCGGTACGGAAGCGCACCACCGTGGGCGAGCACACTCTCAGCCCTTTTGCCGCCCCTGAGGCGATGGCCTTGGGCTGGGTCTACAGGCTGGACGTGTCCACCAGCTCGATGCCGATGGCGACCACGCCCAGGGCCTCACGCTCGGGCGGGTAGATCTCCCGGATGTTGTGGAGCTGGTCGGCCCTGGAAGCGGTCGGGTTCACCGAGGAGACTGGCTCATGGTCGAACATCTCGTCGAAGTCGGTGTACCGGGCCAGGCGGGTGATACGGGTCAAGACCTCATCGTCGCGGCAGCGGAACCGCAGCAGGTCCCCGACCTTGAGCCGCTGGCGAGAGGAGTCGTTGACCCGGATCTCCGTGGTCTTGCTTCCGGCCTTGATCAGGTCGAAGTAGCGCTTGTAGATGCCCATCTCGTGTGCCCGGGGGCGCTGATCGAGGTCGACGGGTCGGTTGGTCATGAGTCGTCCGAGTTCCTTGACGGTGAAGCTTCGGAAGAAGTGCTTCGGGTCGGTGAGCAGTTCGCCGACGAGCCACAGCAGCGCGTCAACGTAGTGGTCGGTACTGCCCGGCCTGTTTCGTTCCAGGTGTGATGAACCATCCCCGCGTACGCGGGGAGCACTCGTACACCTCGGTCCGCACCATGTGCGGCCGGGGACCATCCCCGCGTGCGCGGGGAGCACTCAGCGGCCTGGTTCTCGCCCCAACCACCCAGGGGACCATCCCCGCGTGCGCGGGGAGCACTCCCCCGGGGCCTCCTACCAGCACGCGAGGCGGGGACCATCCCCGCGTGCGCGGGGAGCACTTCGTGGTGGAGAAGGCGGCGTCCGCTACCCAGGGACCATCCCCGCGTGCGCGGGGAGCACGTGCGGGACTCCTCGGCCGACGGGTTGTAGTCGGGACCATCCCCGCGTGCGCGGGGAGCACCTTGACGCGGACGGGAATCCGGACGGCGAGGTGGGACCATCCCCGCGTGCGCGGGGAGCACCTGAGGCCGGGCGGCCAGGCCCTACAGCGCCCGGGACCATCCCCGCGTGCGCGGGGAGCACTGGTGCCCCGGACCCTGGTCGGGGCATTCCGGGGGACCATCCCCGCGTGCGCGGGGAGCACACCCCCGAGGAGGCGTAACCATGGCCCTGGGCGGGACCATCCCCGCGTGCGCGGGGAGCACAGCACGTCGGCAGCTTCCCGACGGGGAGCCGCGGGACCATCCCCGCGTGCGCGGGGAGCACCCCCGTATTCCTCGGCCACTGGGTCACCTCCTGGGACCATCCCCGCGTGCGCGGGGAGCACGACGCCCGCCGCGGCATCGAGCCCCCCAGCGGGGGACCATCCCCGCGTGCGCGGGGAGCACCCACCAGGTCGGCCAGCGGACCGCGTGGGGCCCGGGACCATCCCCGCGTGCGCGGGGAGCACTGAGGCACTGTCCGCCAGTTCCCTGACCTGGGGGGACCATCCCCGCGTGCGCGGGGAGCACTGCTGCGCACCCGCCTGCGCGACGCCCGCCCGGGGACCATCCCCGCGTGCGCGGGGAGCACCACGTCGCCGAGGCGCTCGTCGCCCTGGTGATGGGACCATCCCCGCGTGCGCGGGGAGCACACCCACAACGTCGCCGAGCTCATGCTCCCCGTGGGACCATCCCCGCGTGCGCGGGGAGCACGACGAGTCCCGGGACAGCTCCGGCATCGCGCGGGGACGGACCATCCCCGCGTGCGCGGGGAGCACTCATCGTCGCCCTGATCGGCACGCTCGCGACGGGGACCATCCCCGCGTGCGCGGGGAGCACCGCAATCGCCACGGGGGTCGACAACTACAACGAGGACCATCCCCGCGTGCGCGGGGAGCACTCGGTCGGCGACGCGGGGCCGCCGGGGCGCCGGGGACCATCCCCGCGTGCGCGGGGAGCACTCGTGGAAGGTCATGCTGTAGGGCTCGCGGACGGGACCATCCCCGCGTGCGCGGGAAGCACTGCGAGATGCCTGCGGAGGAAACCGAGTTGCAGGGACCATCCCCGCGTGCGCGGGGAGCACGCGCGCGCGACCGTCCGGGCCTGGCCGGTGGTGGGACCATCCCCGCGTGCGCGGGGAGCACTCGAATTCCGCGACGTCCATAAGCACGTTGCGGGGACCATCCCCGCGTGCGCGGGGAGCACTGACCGAACAGCAACACACGAGGGCCCGACCGGGGACCATCCCCGCGTGCGCGGGGAGCACCCGGCTTGGCCTCCTCGGGAACGTCCTTCTCCGGGACCATCCCCGCGTGCGCGGGGAGCACAAGGCGCCCAGCGCGTTCTACCGCGACCACGTGGGACCATCCCCGCGTGCGCGGGGAGCACTCGACCTTCCACTCCCGCTGGAGGTCGTGAAGCGGACCATCCCCGCGTGCGCGGGGAGCACCGCACAGGCATGCCGAGTCGGACAGCAGCTCGGGGACCATCCCCGCGTGCGCGGGGAGCACAAGGTGTGCGCCGTGTGCCGCCGGGAGCTGAACCTCGACGAGGGACCATCCCCGCGTGCGCGGGGAGCACGTAAGGTTCCCGTGAACGGTGATCTGAGGGCGGGGACCATCCCCGCGTGCGCGGGGAGCACCGCTTCCTGCCCATCCCGGGCAAGGGCTTCTTGGGACCATCCCCGCGTGCGCGGGGAGCACCCCAAGAGCAAGCCGCCGATCCCGGTGGAGAAGGGACCATCCCCGCGTGCGCGGGGAGCACCTGGACCCGTGGTCGCGCTTGGTCTCGATGTCGGGACCATCCCCGCGTGCGCGGGGAGCACAGTCACTGACCTGGAAACTTACCAGCGGCAAGCAGCCAAATTTCCAACTTCCCGAGAAACAGACATTCCACCCACAAAGCCAAGTCCGATCCAACCGATGGTTTCACACACGGGGCTCGCACACCCTCCCTGCTGAACAAGACCGCGACCACCGGGGCACCCGCGCGCGCCCGGCCCCGGAAGGCCGGACGCCTGCGGGTCCCGTCGAGCGCGGCGGCCGTCCAAGAGCGGGGTCTCACACCCCTCCGGCGCCACCAATGATGTGCGGGCGGGGCCTGGGCTCCTCCCCCTCCAGGGGCAGCTCGACCACGGGCACGTACCGGCCGACCGCCTCCCCGCCGTACTCGTCGCTGTAGCCGAGGATCCCGCCGCCCGCCCGGACCTCGTGGGCGCTGTTGAGCAGCATCAGCTGGGAGCCCACCTCCTCGGCGGTGGGCGGGCCGCCGCCCAGGTCCATCCCGTTGGTCATCCGCACGGCGCTGGCCGCCACGGTGAACGCGTCATGGTTGACCAGGGCGTATCCGTTGTTGAATACGGTGGGGTCGTCGCCTCCGATGTACTCGTGGAAGGCGTTCATGAAGGACGCGTAGTGCGGCGGCGCGTCCTCGGGGGCCTGTCCCGCGCTCCAGCGCGGGTCGACTGCCGAGGCGTACACCAGGGTGATGTCCCCGTCGTCCAGATATCCCATCATCTCCTCGTCGTCCAGGACGGTCAGGCCGATGGCGGCGAACAGCACCCGGAACGGGCGGGCCTGGCACCCCCGGCTGGCGAGGGAGGCGAGGAACTCCTTGAGGTCCGGGGCGCGTCCGGCGAAGAGCACCGTGTCGGTGTCCGAGGCGCACACGTTGAGGGTCACCGTTTTGAACAGGCCCGCGTGGGGCGGATCGCCCACGGTCGTGCCGGTGTACTCCTGGGGGTGCCCGGTGATGTAGACGCCGAGCTGGTTCTCGTAGGCCTCGCGCAGGGAGGCGACGAACAGGTCGGGCTCGTTGGCGTCGTAGACCAGGCTCGCCCTGGGCATCTCCTCCAGGCCGTCGAGATAGGCACGCAGCGCCCGCACGTACTCGGTGTTGCTGGGCGCGACGCGCATCAGGCCCGGCGTCTCCGGGTGGGCCAGGCCGTCGGCGGTGACCGCGGCGGAGACCATGGGGATGCCGTGCACGTCGAGGCGGGCGGCCACGTCCCGGGTGGAGCTGACGCTCACCCCCATGCCGATGACCGCGACGAGGGGGTTCTCCTCGTCCCCGGCCATGGCGACGAGTTCGTCCACCACCGGCTCCCAGCTCTCCTGCTGCCCGCCCATGTTGGCCAGGTGGAGCTGGATCGCCGGGCTCTGGTCACCGAAGTGGGGGGTGTGGTTGGCCCGCATCTGGGCGGTGTGGGCGCCCTCCAGGGACCTGACCATGCGGACGGGGTCCATGGGACTGACGTCGCCGAAGGTGAGCGTGCCCAGGAAGGCGATCCGGACGACGTGCCCGTCGGCCTCCTCCTCCACCCGGGCGTTCTCCCGGGCGATGGCGGCCTGCACCTCGGCGTACTCCTCGTGGTAGACGTACGACCCGTCGGTGACGCCCACGCACTGCCCCTCGGACAGGCGCACGCCGCTTCCGGGCCCGCCGCAGGTGAACACGTCCCAGTAGAGGGCGACCGGGACCAGCAGCAGGAGCGCCAGTGCAGGGACGACCAGCTTCCACCACCGCCGCAGCCACCTGCGAACGAGGGAACTCGGCCTGCCGGGCACGTGCGGTGACGGGGGCGCTTCGTGGGGGCCGGTCATGGTCGTCCCTTCTGTGACGGGCGGTCGCTCATGCCTTGGCGCCGAACTTGGCGACCAGCCGCAGGTGCCACGCCGCCTCGTCGAAGATGTGCGCCGCTCCCCTCGGCGCCCGTCCGGCGAGGTCGTTCAGCGCCATGTGACAGACCGAGTGCAGCGCCCCGGAGCGGAAGAGGTCGGGGTCGTTGAGGATCTGGCGGGCCGCGACGAGCTTGAGGACGGTCTCGGTCTCCTCCGCGCCCTCCGGAGCCGCGTGCCGCTGCCAGGTGTGCGTCCACGCGTCCAGGAGCGGGAACGACGGGCGGACCCGCAGGGGCGCCGCGGTAACTCCCCGCAGCAGGCGGACCCACTCCTCGCCGCCGATGTCGGGCGCCCTCAGCCAGCCCTGGAGGTGCCAGGCCACGCGGTCGAGCTGCCCCGCGCAGAGGCGGTGGTAGATCGCGCATTCGGCGGAGCGCCGGTTGTCGGACTCCCCGCTCTCGTAGTGGTCGGCGAGCCTGCGGTGGACGGCGTCCCAGTTCCCCGGGGCCCCGCTCGGGCGCCGGGCCAGGCTGCGGGACAGCAGGCGACGCAGCACGGTGGTCGCCTCCGGGGCCGTCCGGTCCCACAGCGGGTGGTCGAGGAGGCGCTCCTCCTCGACACGTTCGGTGAGCTCGCCCGACCGATTCAGCCACAGCCCCGCGTCGGGGTCCCTGGCGGCGGAGCAGGTGACCAGCGCCTCCCGGAGGCGCTGGTCGAGGCGGTCCGGATCAACGCCCAGGGCCGTGGTGAGCATGCCCTCCTCGACGGTCACGGCGGACTCCAGCCTGGTGACCGGGTCGACGGGGCGGTGGGCGAGCGCGGCGTGCAGGCTGGTGCCCCGGACCGCGACCCAGGCGTCGGCGAGCTGGGCGGTGGTACCGGCGTGCCCTCCGGTGAAGTCCGCGAGGAGGTCGACGATCTCGTTCGAGACGTGGCCGCTGCCCTTGGCCCGGGAGCGGGCGCGCGAGAACAGCTCACCGATGGCGCGCCGGTCCAGCGGGGCCAGGGACGAGAACCGCATGTACTGCCGGGTGTCCTCGTAGAACCGTTCGAGGGGTACCCCGTCGACCGTCTCGGCCGCGGTAGCGACGACGGTGAGCGGCTCCGGGAAGCCGACGCCGCCGAAGAACGCGGCCCTGGTGAAGGGCGCCGGCACCTCGGCCAGGGACCTCAGGAGCACGGGCCCCACACCCCGGTCGGCGTTGTCCAGCAGCAGGACCGGGGTGGGCTGGTAGCCCACGCGCCTGGCCGCGTGCTGGAGGTCGGTGAACAGGGCCTCGCTCAGGAAGCGGCCCACCTTCTCCCGGTTGGAGATGCGGGACACGGCGTCCACGGCGTCGGGCTCGCGCGCCTGGAGCCACAGGTGGTACAGGGAGTCGGCCACCTGTTCCCGGGCCTGCCCGCCCTGGCCTTGGGCGCGCATCCACTCGAAGACGCGCTCCAGGACGCGGACGCCCACGCCCGACACCGCGGCGGCCCACCTGGCGAGGTCGACGGGCAACGGGTCGACGCCGACCAGCTCGGCGGGCGGGATGAGGTCGCCCGCCTCACTCAGGAACCTGCTCAGCCTCCCCATACCGCTGGGCCACACCTGGTCCACCAGGGCGGTGATCTCGGCGTGCGCCCGGTCGTTGCGGCTCCTGATGTCGCCCTCGTCGCCCGACTCCCCGTCGGGGTCAATTTCCAGGCGGACGGTGATCAGGCTGATCCAGAGCCGGGGGAACTGGAGGCGCCCGTAGTACCTCAGGGCTCGGGCGAGCCCCTTCTCCTGGTGGGAGGAGATCGCGGCGAAGGCGTCGGGGACGCTGGAGTGGTATCTGGCGTCGGCGAGGTCGAGGTGGGCGTAGGGGACGCCGAGCCTTTCCAGTTCCCGCGCCTTGTGCAGGACGAAGTGGGACTTGCCGTATCCCCGGGGTCCCTGGACGAGCAGGATGGGACGCCTGCGGCCCGGAGGACCGGACCACCCCGGGTCCACGAGCTCCTTGTAGCAGACGGCCTGCGCTTCCTGCCCGACCGGCGTCTCATGACCGTCCGGCACCTGCGCGCCACTTGACACGACCCGATGGCCTCCGTTCTCCGCACTCGTTCCGATCCACCACCGACATATGATGCACGCCCTGCTCAGATTTATGGCTGCAAACTTTTTTTGTGACGTACGCGTTATGAGGATCCTCCTCATATGAGCGTTCTGATCTCTCGTGTGAAATTTGCTATTGGTGTTGCTGATGTTACTGGTGTTACTCGTGAGGCGTTCCCGGGAATGAGAAAACGGCGCTTCCCGGAGTTGTCCACAGGAGGAGAAAGCACCTACCGCCGCGGCGGCGGTCCTGTTTTCATGAAGGGGACAGAACGAGAACCGCTGATCCGACGATCCGAACGGAGGGCTCCGTGACCGGGACGGCGACCACCCCCCGCGCACACGCCACCACCCCGGGCCCACGTCCGCGCGTGCCCGAACCCGGGACGCCGGACGCCCGCGGGCCCTGGCGCTACCTGTGGTGGCTCATCGCCTCCCAGCCGTGGAGGGTCCTGGCCGGGGCCTTCTGGGCAACCGTCTGGATGATCGGCCTCATGGTGATGCCCTACCTCCTCTCCCGCGCCGTCGACGACGGCCTGCGGGCCGGGGACCGGGGCGCCCTGCTGCTGTGGGCGGGTGCGCTGGCGGGCGCGGGGGTCTTCACCGCTGCCGTGTCGATCATGCGGCACCGCACCATGACGCTCGTGCGGATGGACGCCTCTCTGCGGACCATGCGCGTGGTGGCCAGACACGCGGCCCGGCTGGGCGCGGCGCTGCCCCGGCGGCTCTCCTCCGGGGAGCTGTCCACCGTCCAGGTGCTGGACGTGGGCCGGATCGCGCAGACGCTCACCATGACCGGGCCGGGGGTCGGCTCGGTGATCGCCTACGCCTCGGTCGCCGTCCTCCTCCTGACCGTGTCACCCCTGTTGGCGGCGGTCGTGCTGATCGGCGTGCCGCTGCTCGCCCTGACCGTGGGGCCGTTGCTGCACGGTCTGCGCGGCGGGCAGAACGGCTACCGGGAACGGGAGGGGCGCCTGACCACCCTGGCGGGCGACATCGTGGCCGGGCTGCGCGTGCTGTCCGGCATCGGCGGCAGGGACCGGTTCGCCGCCCGGTACCGGGAGCGCTCGGCTTCGCTGCTGCGCCAGGGGTACCGGCTCGGCGCGACCAGCAGCTGGTTCGAGGCGGTCAGCTCCTGCCTGCCGGTGGTCTTCCTGGCAGCCGTCACCTGGATCGCCGCCCGGCTCGCGGTGGCCGGGGATATCACCGTGGGGGAGGTGGTCGCCGTGTACGGCTACGTCGCCGTCCTCATCCTCCCGGTGTTCTTCCTGGTCGAGGCGGCCAGCGACCTCACCCACGGCCACGTGTCGCTGGAGCGGGTGGTGCGGCTGCTGCGGTCCGGGCCCGCGCTGTCGGAGGGCGGCGGCGCGGCGCCTCCGAAGGGACCCGCCGAACTCCTGGACCCCGAGAGCGGAACGCGGGTGCCGCCGGGGTCGATGACCGCCCTGGTGTCGCTCCGGCCCGGGGACGCGGCCCTGGTCGTGGAGCGCCTGGGCCGCTACACCGACTCCGACGCCTCCTGGGGCGGGGTGCCGCTGCGCGACATGGACGTGGACCGGGTGCGCGACCGCGTCCTGGTCGGCGACAGCGATGCGTACCTGTTCGCCGGTCCGCTGCGCGAGGTGGTCGCGGTGCACGGCGGCCGGACCGACGAGGAGGTCACGGGGGCGTTGCGGACGGCCGGGGCGCTGGACGTGGTCTCGTCCCTGCCCGACGGGCTGGACTCGGCGGTGGAGGAGCAGGGCCGCAACCTGTCCGGCGGGCAGCGCCAGCGGGTGCGGCTGGCCCGCGCGGTTCTGGCCGAACCGGAGGTGCTGCTGCTGGTCGAGCCCACCTCGGCGGTGGACGCGCACACCGAGGCGCTGGTCGCGGCCCGGCTGCACGAGGCACGCAGAGGGCTCACCACCGTGGTCGCGGGCACCTCGCCGTTGCTGCTGGCGTGGGCGGACCGGGTGGTGCTGCTGGACGGGGGGCGGGCGGTGGCGGTGGGCACGCACGGGGAGTTGGTCGCCACGCGGCCTGACTACCGGGCGCTGGTCCTGCGCGGAGCGGACGAGGGGAGCCGGTCGTGAGCACGGGGACAGGGGAGAGCGCGGGGACCGAGGAGAGCACAGGTGCCGGAGAAGGAACGGAGGTCGGCCGAAGCGCAGGGACCACCGAGAGGACCGACACCGGCGTGAGCACAGGAGCCGAGGCGAGCACGGAAACCAGCGTGAGCACAAGAGCCGAGGCGAGCACGGGAACCGGCGGGAACACCGGCGGCGGGAACACCGGCGGGCAGAGAACGCACACCGGGGAGGAGGAGCGGCTGCCGGTGGCGGAGCCCGCCCAGGCGCGCCGGGACGCCTGGCGGCTGGTGTCAGCCGACCGCGCGGGGCTGACCGCGACGCTCGCGCTGACCTGCCTGGCCAGTGCGGCCGGGCTGGCCGGACCCTATCTGCTGGGCCGGATCATCGACCTCCTGGAGGCCGGGAGGGCCACCGTCGCGGCGGTCGACGGGCTGGCCGCCGCCGTCCTGGCCTGCGCGCTGGCACAGCTGGTGCTGACCCGGTACGCGCGGCTGGGCGCGTTCCGCTTCGGGGAGCGGGCGCTGGCGCGGCTGCGCGAGGAGTTCGTGGACCGGGCCCTGGCCCTGCCCGCCCGCGTGGTGGAGCGGTCCGGCACCGGGGACCTCACCAACCGGGCGTCCGGCGACATGGGGGTGATCGCGACGACCCTGCGCGGCGCCGTCCCCGACGTGTTCCCCGCCCTGTTACAGATCCTCTTCCTGCTGGCCGCGGTGTTCTGGCTCAGTCCGTCTCTGGGCGTGCTGGTCCTGGTGGGCGTGCCCCCGGTCTGGTGGGCGCTGCACTGGTACCTGCGCCGGTCGCGCGCCGCCTACCTGGCGGAGGGGACGGCCGCCTCGACCGCGCTGGCGGGGGTGACCGCCACCGCTGAGGGCGGCCGCACCGTGGAGGCGCTGGGGCTGCGCCGGGAACGGGTGGCTCGTACCGACCACGACACCCTGGAGCTGTACGGGACGCGACGGCGCACCCTGCGCCTGCGGTCGGTGCTGTTCCCCGTCGCCGAAGCCGCGTTCTCCCTGCCCGCCGTGGTGGTGCTGCTCTACGGCGGCCTGCTCCACCTGGAGGGCGGAATGAGCCTGGGGGTGGTGGTGGCCTGCTGCCTCTACATGCGGCAGATGGAGGAGCCCGCCAGCGGGATCATGTACTGGGTGGAGCAGTTGCAACGGGGCGGTGCGTCGTTCGCTCGGGTGCGCGGCGTGGGGCGGGTGACGGCTCCGGCCGGCGCGGCCCCGACACCCGTCGACGACCGGATCGAGGTCCGCGGCGCCCGCTACGCCTACGTGGCGGGCACGGACGTCCTGCGCGGGATCGATCTGACGGTGCGGCCCGGCGAGCGGCTGGCGGTCGTGGGTCCCTCGGGAGCGGGCAAGACCACGCTGGGCCGGCTGCTGGCCGGAGTGGACGCGCCGGATTCGGGGAGCGTGCTGGTGGGCGGGGTTCCCGTGGCCGATCTGGGCCCGGAGGAGCTGCGCCGCCGCATCGTCCTGGTCAACCAGGAGCACCACGTGTTCGCGGGGACGCTGCGCGAGAACCTGGCCCTGGCCTCCGAGAAAGCTGACGACACCGCTCTGCTGTCCGCGCTGGAGGCGGTGGACGCGGACTGGCTACGGGAGCTACCGGAGGGCCTGGACACCCCGCTGGGCGCGGGCGGCACGGCGCTGGACGCCGCCGGAGCACAGCAGCTGGCCCTGGCTCGGGTGGTGCTGGCCGACCCGCACACGGTGGTGCTCGACGAGGCCACCTCGCTGCTGGACCCCACCACCGCCCGGGCCGCGGAGCGGTCCCTCGCGGCGGTGCTGGAGGGCAGGACGGTGATCGCGATCGCCCACCGGCTGCACACCGCGCACGACGCCGACCGGGTGGCGGTGGTGGAGGACGGCCGGATCACCGAACTGGGCACCCACGACGAACTGGTGGGCGCGGGAGGCGCCTACGCGGCCCTGTGGAGATCCTGGCACGGCACCGCCTGAGCCCCCCGGACGCGGGGCACGTGGAGGCCATGGTGGGACGACGCCGTGCGGCTCTCCCTCAGTTCACAGTTTGAAGACCACCACGCGGTCACCGCACAGTTGGTCCATGTCGTCCTTGTCGGAGGTGAAGACGGTGACGGGCTCCTGCTGGCGCAGGGCGATCGCGGCGAGAACGGCGTCGATCGCGTACTTGTGCCCGTGCAGTCCCGCGGACCTCAACAACTGGATCGCGTCGTTGGCGATCTCCTCGGTCACCGGCTCCACGTGGATACGGGACAGAGTCCACTCCCAGGCAGCCTGACGGGCTCTCATGTCATACGCCTCGATCAGCGTCATGGCCGTGGTCATGACCCTGATGCCCGCCCGGTTCGCATCCTTGAGCCGAGCGCCCATACGCCGCTCTCCCCCTGCGGCCCGGGACAGCGCCTCGCTGTCGAGGAGGTAGATCTGTTGGACGTTCATCCAGCCTTCTGAAGAGGGTCGCGTTTCCGGGCGATTTCGGCATGGCGGCGCTCGATCTCACGGCGCTCCGCCTCGGCCTCAGCGAGTTCCTCATCAGTGATGGCCCCGTACTCGGACTCCCACCACTCGACGTACTCGTGGAGCCGGTCGCGCTCGTGCTGACGCTCGACGGCCTGAGTGACGTAGCGGCTGAACCCACCGGGACCCACCTCCGTGCGAATGGCCTCGGCCAGTTCCTCCGGAAGGGTCACCGTGTACTTCTTTGTTGCCATACCACTGACCATACCTCGCACTCCGGAAGTTGCCGGTTACTTTTTCATGAGCCTAACGAGAGCGAGTTCCTCACCGTTGGGGTTTCCGAGAATTCCCGGACGCGGGGCACTTCGCGGTCAGACGGGGTGGCGCGCCGTGCGCGCGCAGGCGGGGCGGCGCACCGGTGTCGGCCAGCAGTCGGGACGCCTCGTCCGGGATCGGAACGTCCATGTCAGTCGAGGACGCTCCTTCCGGCGCGGGCGCGGGCGAACACCAGGCGGAAGGAGAAAAAGGCGGCCGTGAACCAGGCCAGGGCCGCCAGCACCATCGCCCCCAGCGCCGCCAGGACCTGGACGGCGGTGCCGCCGCCCTCCACCAGCCGGACCGCCTCCAGCCCGTGGGTGGCGGGCACCGCCTGGGCCGCCCACCGGACCGGCGCGGGCCAGTACTCCAGCGGCACCATCGCCCCGCAGAACGCGGTGACGTAGAGGGTGGCGATCGTGCTGATGACGTTGCGCGCCTCGGAGAAGACCAGCGCGACCGACCCCAGGAACAGGGTCATGCAGTAACTGCTCAGCGCGGTCAGCGCCGCGACGCCCACCAGGACCGGCACCTGCCAAGGCTCCCAGGTCACCCCGAAGAAGGGCGGTACGGCCAGCAGGGCGATCGACGTGGTGACGGTCGCCGAGGCGGGCCACTGGAGGCTGCGGCCGAAGAAGAACAGGCCGGGCTCGATCGGGGAGGCCGCCAGCAGACCCAGCGTTCCCTGGTGCTTGTCCCAGCAGGTCGAGGCGGTGGCCAGCATCGTCTCGGCCACGCAGATGAGCACCGCGGCGCCGAGAACGACGTAGGCGGTGAACTCGGGGTCGCCGACCAGGACCCCGACCAGGCTGTAGAAGACAACCTGGGTCAGTAACCGGACCAGCCATCCGAAGAGCCAGGTCCGCCAGGTGTAGACGAAGGACATGTCGGCGCGGGCCAGGACGGCGGCCCGGCGGACCGTGGTGGCGGCGTGTGCGATCACGGCTTCCCCTCAGATCCGGGTCAGGGTTCCCTCGGCGCGGGCGCGCCGGAGGAAGCGGACGAGGGTGGCCGAGCCGAAGGCCAGGGCCAGGGCGCCCAGGAGCACCACCGCGGCCAGCCGCGGCGCGGCCGACTCCACCGGTTCGGGTGCGAGCGCGTCGCGCAGCAGGTCCGCGCCCCAGGAGAGGTAGAGCACCCGGCTCAGGCCCTCCAGCCAGCCGGGGAAGAGCGCGACCGGGACCATCACGCCGCTGAGCAGGAACACCGGCATGGACAGGGTGTTCTGCACGATCCGGGCCCCGGGCGCGGCGATGAACAGCGCCGAGAGCGCCGTCGCCGTGGCCGCGGTGGACAGGGCGGTCGCCACGATCGCCAGCACGAACACCACCGGGTGGTGGACCGTGACCCAGAAGCCGAAGAGCAGCCCGGCCACCCCGATGGACAGCGCGAACGCCGGAACGGAGACCAGCATGGCGCCGCACAGGCGGCCGAAGAGCAGCATCGGGACGGACACCGGCGAGGCCACCAGGGGCTCCAGGCGGCCGTTGTCCCGGTCGTCGCTGATCATCTCCCCGGCGAACATCAGCGCCGCGGTCCACAGGGTCATCAGCGTGGGCGCGACCACCGTGTAGGAGGCCAGGTCCGCGCGGCCGGAGTAGAGGACCATCGACAGGAAGACGACGGTGAAGAAGGGCGCTCCGACCAGGGCGAAGTAGCTGTCCACGCTCCTGGCCAGCCGCCGGGTCTGGAAGGAGAAGCCCAGGCCGAAGCCGAGCGCGAGGGGCCTCACGTGTCCACCGCCATCCCCCGGTCGCCGACCAGGTGCAGGTAGACCTCCTCCAGGCTGGGGCGGCTCCGGGACACGTCGCCGACCCCGGCGTCCACCAGGGCGCGCAGCACGGCGAGCGTGGCGTCGGGGTCGTCGGTCTCCACGCGGGTCCCGACGGCGTCCACCTCACGGACCGACACCACGCCGGGCAGGGCCGCCAGCCGCTCCCGGAGGGGGCCGGGCACGCCGCGGGCGTCCACCCGCTCGTAGGAGGAGACCAGGCGGCCGACGGTCTCGGGGCTCTCGGTGAGCACCAGGCCGCCCTGGTCGATGAGGGACACCCGGTCGCTGAGCGCCGCCGCCTCGGCCATGTCGTGGGTGGTCATGAGGATGGTGCGTCCGCCGCTGCGCAGTTCCGCGACCAGCGCGCGGAAGTCGCGGGCGGCCACCGGGTCCATGCCGACCGTGGGTTCGTCCAGGATGAGCACGCCGGGGTCGGAGACCAGGCCGCGCGCCAGGTGGAGGCGCTGCTTCATGCCCCGGGAGAAGGCGCCGACGCGCTCGTCCGCCCGGTCGGCCAGGCCCATCCGCTCCAGGAGTTCGTCCACCCGGCCGCGCCGTCGGACGCCCCGGAGTCCGTACACCCCGGCCCAGAAGGTGAGGTTCTGCCGCGCGGTGAGCCGGTCGTAGGCGCCCTTGTCGCCGCCGAACACGATGCCCAGGGAGTTCTTCACCCTCGCGGTGTCGGTGACCACGTCGTGGCCGAGCACCCGGACGGTGCCGGAGGTGGGCAGCAGCACGGTGGAGACGATCTTGCACAGCGTGGTCTTGCCCGCGCCGTTGGGGCCGAGTAGGCCGTGCACCTCGCCCTCGGGGACCTCCAGGCTGACGCCGCGCAGCGCCTCCAGCTCCTCACCTCCCCCGCGCCGGTAGACACGTCTGAGGTTCGTGATCTCCAGGGCACTCACGTGCGCTGACCTCCGGGGGGAGTGGGGGCCGTGGGGAAGCGCGCGACACCGGGTACGGCGCCGACACCACATATCTCTATATCGAGATACTTCGCTCATCCTAGGTGACGGACCGATCCTCGCGCGTGTCCGATTCCGGACACAAGGGGTTTTCCGCGCCCGCGCCCCGACCGGCGGACGCGTCCGGACTGTCGCCGACCTGCGGCACCATGGAGGCGACCTCCGCCGTCGACCTCCGAGGAGCCGCCATGTCCGACCAGCGCTGTGCCTGGGCGCGGGGGTCGTCCGAGCTGATGCGGGCCTACCACGACCAGGAGTGGGGCAGGCCCTCCCACGACGACGCGCACCTGTTCGAGATGCTCGTCCTGGAGGGCGCGCAGGCCGGGCTGTCCTGGTCCACCGTGCTCAACAAGCGGGAGAACTACCGGCGGGCCCTGGAGGGCTTCGACCGGAACCGGATCGCTGAGTACGGCCAGGAGGACACCGACCGGCTCCTCCGGGACGCCGGGATCATCCGCAACCGGCTCAAGGTGGCCTCGCTCCCCCGCAACGCCCGGGCCTTCCGGGACGTGCGCGAAGAGTACGGCACCTTCGCGGCCTACCTGTGGGGCTGGGTGGACGGAACGCCCGTGGTCAACCGCTTCACCGAACCCTCCGAGGTCCCGGTGAGCACCCCGCTGTCGGACCGGGTCAGCAAGGACCTGAAGAAGCGCGGCTTCACCTTCGTCGGCACCACCATCGTCTACTCCTACCTCCAGGCCGTGGGCGTGGTCGACGACCACCTGGTCGCCTGCCCGGCCAAGCCCGCCTGACCGCCGCCGACCGCTCCGGCCGCGACCCGGCGGCAGGACACCTCGACGAACTGGGCGAACACGGCTACGCCGGACTCACCGCCGAACGCGTCGCCACCCGCTCCGGTGTGCACAAGGCCCCCGTCTACCGCCGCTGGGGAGGTGGTGCGCTCGGCGGTCGCGCCGGTCTACCACCGCCTCTTCGTCAGCCGCGAGCCCGTCACGCCCGCCGACCTGGACCTGGCCGCGCGGATCGCCGCCGGGGCCGCCGCACGGGCCGCCTTCGTCCGCGCGTCCTGAATCCGACGCCGCCCAGGTCCCCGCGCCCCGGACCGAACGCAGGAAAGCGCGCTGACGCACGGAGCTCCTTCCGTATGCCCTGAATCCGAATCGGACGTGGAACCGCCCGGGGCAGGCTCCGCAGCCGGGCCGGACGCGGGAGGGAGTACACCACCGCTCGGGGTTCCGCACTCCCCCTCAGACGTCGCGCCCACTCTTGCGCGCCGTTCCCGTACGCCGTACTGTACGCCTTACGGAAACCAGGATCCCCCAGTGGACAGATGGAGAGCCATGACCTTCCTCGTCGCCGGAGCCACCGGCAACGTCGGCCGCCACGTCGTCGGGCAGCTGCTCAGCGCCGGGCACCCCGTACGCGCGCTGACCCGCTCCCCCGAACGGGCCCGCCTGCCCGAGGGCGCGCAGGTCGTCGGCGGCGACCTCACCGACCCGGACACCCTCGCCCCGCACCTCGAAGGGGTCACGGGGCTGCACCTGATCACGTTCGGCGGGGACGACTACGCTCCCCTCACCTCAGCGCCGCGCCTGGTCGAGCTCGCCGAGAAGGCGGGCGTGCGCAGGGTGTCGGTGCTGTGCGACTTCTACCCGGGCCCGGTGGAGGAGGCCCTGGCCGCGAGCGGTCTGGCCTGGACCCTGCTCCACCCGGTCGAGTTCATGGCCAACACCCTGGACTGGGCCGACTCCGTGCGCGCGGAGGGCGTGGTCCGCGAGGCGCGCACCGCGCCCAGCGCCCTGGTCCACGAGGCCGACATCGCCTCCGTCGCGGTCACCGCCCTCACCGAGGACGGCCACGGCGGCCGCGCCTACCCCCTCACCGGTCCCGAGGCGCTGACCCCGGCGGAGCGGGTGGCCGCGCTCTCGCACGGGATCGGCCGCGAGGTCGGACTGGTCCGCCTCAGCCTGGAGGAGGAGGCCGAGCGGCTGCGCGCCCTGGGCCACGACGAGGAGTACGTGGGCTTCGGCCTCCAGCTGGTCACCGACCCGCCCGAGGTCGGCACCCGGGTCCAGGACACCGTCGAGAGGGTCACGGGCAGGCCCGCGCGCACCTTCGCCGGGTGGGTCGGGGAGAACGCGGACACCTTCCGCCCGCGAACCTGACCCGCGGGCCGACGCGTCCGGCCAGGGCGCCCCCCGGCCGGACGATTCCCGACATCCCGACGTCCCCGCGTCCCGGCCTCTCCGTCTCCCGACGTCCCGGCGACGCGGTACAGCGGGGCGTGTGCCCGTGGAACACGCCCTAGACTGGCCGGACACCGGACCGAGAGCAGGACGGTCGATGCCCACGCAGTACACCAAGAGCGGCGACCCCGCGCGCAGCCTCGCGCTGCTGTGGCGGACCCAGGAGCCCGTCAGCCGCCGGAACAAACCGGACCTGAGCGTGGACCGGATCGTGGCCGTGGCCTCGGAGATGGCCGACACCGACGGGCTCGCCGCGCTGTCCATGCGCAAGGTCGCCGAACGCCTGGGCGTGGGGACCATGTCCCTGTACACCTACGTTCCCGGCAAGGGCGAGCTGGTCGACCTCATGCTCGACGCCGCCTACGCCGACATGTACGCGGACGGCGAGCGTCCCGGGCACTGGCGCGAGCGGCTGAGCGCGGTCGCGTACGCGAACTGGCGGCTGCTCCTGCGCCACCCGTGGATGCTCCAGACCCCGCGGGGCCGTCTGCTGGGCCCCCACCTCATCGCCAAGTACGAGTACGAGCTGTCCGCCGTGGACGGCCTGGGCCTGTCCGACGTCGAGATGGACTCCACGGTCAGCCTGGTCAACAGCTACGCGGAGGGCGCCGCCAGCCAGGCCGCGGCGGTCAGCGAGACCGAACGGGCCACGGGGATGACGGACGGCCAGTGGTGGAGCACCCACGGCCCGCTGCTCGCGGCGTTCACACGGGACAGCGACTACCCGCTCGCCTCCCGGGTGGGCAGCACGGTGGGCAGGGAGCACAGGACGGTCTACTCGTCCGACCACGAGTTCGCGTTCGGCCTCGAACGCGTCCTGGACGGCGTCCGGGTCCTGGTGGACTCCCGCTCCGACCGGGGGGTCGAGGAGTCCTGAGGGCCGGAGCCCCGGGGTCAGGGGGATCACGCGGTGGCCCTCCACCGGCACCGCGCTTCTCGTCGGCCGACGCTCCGGCGACGGGCGCCGGTCGCGCCTAGAGCACCGCGTCCCTGCTCCGGACGGGGACGAGCCCGCTCCGGAAGGCCCAGACCACCAGCTGGACGCGGTTGCGCAGCCCCCGTTTGGCAAGGACGCTGGACACGTGTGACTTGATGGTCGTCTCGGACAGGCCGAGGACTCCGGCGATCTCGGCGTTGCTGGCGCCGGTGGCGACCAGCCCGACCACGTCCTTCTCCCGGTCGGTGAACTGCTCCTTCCAGCACGAGTCCGGGTCGTCGCCCGTCCCGACGCACACCGCCGCCTCGTAGCGGACGAACTCCTCCACGACCGTGCCCACCACGGCCGGGTCGAGCACGGTGTGCCCCTCCCTCAGCGAGCGCACGGCGTCGGTGATGACGGACATGTCGCTGCCGGTGAGGATGTAGCCGCAGGCGCCGGCCCGCAGGCAGTTGACGAGGTTGTCCCTCTCGTTGGGCACCGCCAGGGCGAGGACGCGGACGCGGGGGTCGTCCAGCTCAGCGAGCTCGCGGACCACCTCGTTCCCCCTCTCCCCGAGCGCCACCATGTCGACGACGGCCACGTCGGGACGGAGTTGTCGTGCCCTGGCCACCGCCCCTCGCAGATCGCCGGTCGTTCCGACCACCTTGATGTCATCCGTCGCTTCGAAGGCCGTGCACAGTCCCAGCCTCACTACGTCTTGGTCACCGATAATCAGTACGCGGGTAATCAGTGGACCTGTCCCCTTTTCATGCGAAACCTCCGGGGCGTGGGGGAGGGGAACCCGGGGTTGTCCTGTGGAAAGAAGCCAGCCGTCCTTAAATCCCCGATCCCCTACGGACAAACCCTGCGCCTGTGGCCGCATGTGGCCACCGAGGAATAAATCCGAAAAAAACGGTCACCGCCCGTGTTCTCGAAGCGTAGAGGTTTGAGCATCCCGGGCGAAGCTTCATTTCCCTGCTCCGTCGACAATCGCGTCCGAGCAGGTCGCACCGTGCCCGGTGACTTCGCTCCGGAACCATTCCCTTTCCCATAAGAGATCGCCCTGGGTATCGGCCAGGGGATTTCCCTCTTTTGGGGACCCCGTCCCTAAAGGCCGACCCCTTCGCGCCCCCAGGTGACGGGAAGGGAGTGCACTCCGTAGACCGCGGAGGTGTCGCGCATACGAACGCTGTGCGGCGGGACGGCCAGGCGCAGGTCCGGTATCCGCCGGAACAGTGTGCCGTACCCCAGCCGCAGTTCCGTCCGGGCCAGCTGGTGTCCCAGGCAGTGGTGCGCGCCCAGGCCGAAGGCCAGGTGCATGGGGCGCTCCCGTCCCGGGTCGAGCACGTCGGGCCCGGGGAAGGCCCGCGGGTCGCGGTTGGCGGCGGACAGGGAGACCACGACCGCCTCCCCCGAACGAACGCGCTCCCCGCGCACCTCCAGGTCCTCGCGGGCCACCCGCATCGCCCCGAACTGCATGATCGTCAGGTAGCGCAGCAGCTCGTCCACCAGCCGCGCCATCCGCCGCGGGTCGGGGTCGGCGAGCGCCCCGCGCCACGGCCCGGGGTGGGTGAGCAGCGCGAACGCGCCCAGGGAGAGCATGCTCGCCGTCGTCTCGTGCCCGGCGACCAGCAGCAGGAAGGCCATCGCGGTGACCTCCTCGTCCGTCAGGTCCGGGGCGTCCAGCAACCCGCTGAGCAGGTCCTCCCCCGGTGCGTGGCGCTTGCGGCGCACCAGGTCGGCCAGGAAGGCGTTGAGGTCGGCGAGCGCCGTCGAGACCCGCTCCCGGGGCTGGCCCACGCCGAAGGCGACCGCCGTGTCGCGCTGGAACCGCTCGCGCTCCCCGTAGGGCACGCCGAGCAGCTCGCAGATGACCAGCGACGGCACGGGCAGGGCGTAGTCGGCCACCAGGTCGGCGGGCGCGCCCTCCGAGAGCATGCGCTCCACGTGCTCCTCGGCGATCTCCCCGATGCGCGACTCCAGCAGGAGCATGCGCCGCCGGGTGAACTGCCCGGCCAGGCGTCTGCGGTAGCGGGTGTGCTCGGGTGCGTCCATCCGCACGAAGAAGCCGGGCGCCGCGGGAGGTGCCGGAGCCTGCCCCCGCGGCGGGACGCGGATGTCCTGGCGCGCGCTGAAGCGCTGGTCCACCAGGACGTCGCAGGCCAGCTCGTAGTCGGTCACGAGCCACCCCTCCGTCCCGTCGGGCAGGGCCAGCCGGGTGATCGGCGCCCTCTCCCGCAGTTCGGCGAAGCGGGGCGGCGGGTCCAGGGCGTGCTCGCGTGCGGTGGGCAGGCTCACGGGGCACGCAGACGGTGTCGGGGCGTCGGCCATGGACGGGCTCCTCTCGTCGCGGGGCTCGCGCTCACGGACGCGCGGACGCCCCGGCGTGGGCGGCGGCCATCGCGGTGACCAGGGTGGTGTGGTAGCAGGTGCGGAAGACGTAGGCGGTGGCCCGCTCCCCCGTGCGCCCGGCCAGGACCGCGGCGTCGAAGGGCGGCCCGGGCAGGGAGCCGTCGGGGCGCTGGGCCGCGGCCAGCCGGTCCCAGGCCAGCGGTTCCAGCGCGGGAGGCCCCCCGCTGACGATGCGCGCGCACAGGAGCAGTTCGGCGGCCAGGTCCAGGTGGCCCGCGTCCAGGTAGGCGCGCAACAGGCCGTCGAGCACGCGCCCCATGCGCGCGGTGTCCCCCGGCAGCGGCCGGGCGCCGAAGTCGGTGGCGTACAGGACGGCGTGGGTGACCCCGTAGGCGTCGTACTCGCCGGTGCCGCCCGCGTGCTCGGCCACGCAGGCGTCGTAGAGCGGCGCGGTGCCGGGCAGGTCCGCGGGGGCGGCGAGACCGGCCAGGTCGAGGACGTGGCGCAGTTCCAGGGCGAGGACCGGCGAGGCCCCCGCGTCGGGGGACCTCGGGGGGCGTCGCTCGGCCAGGTGGCGCGCGGCGGACAGGGGCCCGTCGGCCGGATGGCCCAGGTCGGCGAGCAGGGCCGCCGTCCACAGCCGGTAGGGCGGGTTCTCGGCGTCCCCGCCGGGTGCGGTCGCGGCGACCGCGTCCCGGGCCAGCTCCGCGGCGGCGCGCTCCAGCCCGGCGGCCCCGGGCGGGGCCGGGTCCGACCGGCGCAGGAGGCGGCAGAGCATGAGCAGTTCCATGACGGTGGCCCCGGCGAAGTCGCGCGGCGGGAAGTGGTCGTCCCAGCGCGGTCCGAACCACTCCGCGTGGTCGGTGAGCCAGGCGAGGGCCGCGTCCAGGACGCCGGAGGCGGTGCTCCCGTCCGTCCGTGCCGTCGTGCCCGTCCCGCCGGTGGCGGCCATCGGTCCTCCCCGTCGTGTGCCGGGCGGGCCCCGGCGGCTTCCTCTTCCCTGCCGACGCTCCCGACCCTAGGTCGGCCCTCCTCACGGCGCTTCGGTCCGGAGGAGGAAATACGCGTCCCTCCTGCGGACCGGCCGGAGCCGTCCGGGCGACGGAACCTCCTTCCTGGGGAGGAGAATGCGCGAGAATGTCCGGGAATCGCGCCGGGAAGGGCGTCGTGAAGCGGTGTGGGGCCCCGGGTCGCGGGTAGGTTGAAGCCCGCGTTCACGGAGAGCGACCATCGAGCGACACTGGAGTGGGGACGGTATGGGAGACATCGACCTGGCGCTGATCGGGGACCTGTACCGCAGGTACCGGGACCCTCTGGCGAAGGTCCGGGACGCGCAGCGCGAGTTCCTCCGGCGCACGCGCGGGCGGATGACGCCGCAGCTGGACGACCTGGAGGCGGAGATCACCTACCTGCTGCTGCGCGAGACGCGGCCGGACACGGTGATGGAGCTGGGGACCTTCCACGGCTGGTCCACCACGTGGATCCTGTCGGCGCTGCGCGACAACGGCGGGGGGACGCTGCACTCCTTCGACATCGTGGACAACGTGGTGGCGAACGTGCCCTCCGAGCTGTCCCTGGGGCGGTGGGAGTTCCACAAGGGCGACGTCCGCGAGAACATGTCCCAGGTCCCCGAGGGGATCGGGTACCTGTTCGTGGACGCCGCGCACAACGGCCGGTTCGCCAGGTGGTACCTGGAGGCGCTGTTCCCGCGCGTGGCCCCGGGGACGCCGGTCAGCGTCCACGACGTCTTCCACGGCAAGCGGGCCCTGCCCTTCACCGAGGGCGCCGCGGTGCTGTCGTGGCTGCGCCGGAACGGCACGGACTTCTTCACCCCCTCCCGCAGGAAGGCCCCCGCGCCCTACACCGCCCTCCTGGAGCTGCGGGAGGACCTGGGGCTGGGCGAGCCGGTGCGCACCAGCACCGACAACCCGATGATCTACTTCCGGATGCCGGAGCACCGGGACTCCCCGGCCGGGAACTGAGGCGCCCGCGCCGGGACAAGGGTCGTCCCGCCCGGGACACGGGTCGTCCCGCCCGGGGCACGGGTCGTCCGGCGCCGAGCGCGGTCCCGGAGCCCTACCCGCCGGTGGCACCACGGAGCGACCGGGCACCCGCGCCGGTCGGGGCCGCCCGGCCTCAGACCGGCACGGGCCCCCCGCTGCTCTGCCACAGGCGGGCGTAGGCGCCGCCCGAGGCCGACAGCTCCCCGTGCGTGCCCGTCTCGACCACCCGTCCGCCGTCGAGCACCACGATCCGGTCCGCGCGGGCGGCCGTCGCCAGGCTGTGGGTGACCACGAAGGTCGTCCTCCCCCGGGACAGGCGGTCCATCGCCGCCAGCACCGCGCGCTCGGTGCCCGGGTCCAGGCCCGCGGAGGGCTCGTCCAGCAGCAGCACGTCGGGGGCCACCAGCTGCGCCCGCGCCAGCGCGACGAGCTGGCGCTGCCCGGTGGACAGGCCCCGCCCGCGCTCACCGACCGGATGGCGCATCCCCCGGGGCAGGGCGGCCACGGCGTCGAGGGCGCCGACCGCGCGCACGGCCTCCTCCACCTCGCGGTCGCTGGCTCCGGGACGTCCGTAGCGCACGTTGTCGGCGACGGTCCCGGTGAACAGGTGGGGCTCCTGCGGGACCACACCGAGCCTGCGCCGGTGCTCGGCCGGGTCGAGGTCGCGCACGTCCGTCCCGTCCACCAGGACCGCGCCCCGGTCGGGGTCGTGGAAGCGGGCGATGAGCCTGACCACGGTGGACTTCCCGGCGCCGGTCTCGCCGACGAGCGCCACGGTCTCACCCGGGTCGGCGGACAGGGTGACGTCGGCCAGGGCGGGCCCGCCCGCGCCGGGGTAGGCGAAGCCGACCCTCTCCAGGCGCACCCGGCCGCCGCCCCGCCGGACCGGTTCGGGGACCGACCGCCGGGCGGTCGCGGCGGTGGGCGGCGTGCTCAGCAGGCCGCCGATGCGGTCCACGCCCACGCGCGCCTGCTGGTAGCTGTCGAAGACCACCGACAGCTGCTGGAACGGGGCGTAGAACATCCCCAGGTACAGCAGGAACGCGGTCAGGACGCCGACCGACAGGGTCCCCTCCGCCACCCGGTACGCGCCCACCCCGAGGACGGCGGCGGTGGACACGTCCCCGAGCAGGGTGACGAACGGGAAGTACAGCGCGATGTGGCGCTGGGCGGTCAGCCGGGTCCTGCGGTAGCGGTCCGACAGGGCGGCGAAGCGCTCGCTCGCGCCGTCCTCGGCCCCGGCCGCCTGGGACTCGCGGGCCCCCGCCACCTGTTCCTGGAGGTCGGCGTTGACCTCTCCGATCCGTTCCCGGGACAGGTGGTAGGCCAGCGACACGCACCGGCGGAAGTACAGGGTCGCGGCGAGCAGCACCGGCAGGACCGCCAGGGCGACCAGGGCCAGCCCCGGGTCCAGCACCAGCATCGCCACGACCATCCCCAGCACGGTGGCGCCGTTGACCACGACGATGGTCAGCCCGCTCTCCACGAACGTGGACAGCGCGGTGACGTCGGTGGTCATGCGGGTCATGGTCCCGCCGCCGCGCTCGCGCTCGTGGAAGTCCACGCCGAGCCGGTGCAGGTGCCGGAAGACGCGCAGGCGCAGGGCGTACAGGGCGCTCTCCCCGGTCCGGGTGACCACGCGGGGCTGGAGGGCCAGGACCCACCAGTTGACCGCCACCAGCGCCAGGGCCGCCGCGCCCACGGCCGCGACCACGCCCGCGTCGCCGGGTGCGACGCCGTGGTCCAGGCCCCAGCGCAGCACGACGGGCAGGGCGGTGGCGGCCAGGGCGTCGGCCAGGACCAGCAGGACGGCGAGCGCCAGCAGGGCCCGGACGGGCGCCAGCACCCGGCGGACGCCGAAGCGCGCTCCGGGCTCCTCCGGCGGCGTGCGGTCCAGGCGCTCGGCGGGGCGGTCGTCGGCGGCGGGCAGCGCGGCCTCGTCGGGGTCGGTCGCCTCCGGCACCGGCTCGGGCCACAGGGAGGAACCGCCGTCGTCGGAGACCGCGGCCGGTTCCTCGACGTCGCCCCCGTCCCCGGCGCACAGTTCCACGAAGAGCGGGCAGCGCCGGGCGAGTTCCGCCTCGGTGCCCACGTCCACCACCCGGCCGCCGTCGAGCACGGCGACGCGGTCGGCGAGGGCGAGGGTGGACCTGCGGTGGGCCACGAGCAGGACGGTGCGGTCGGCGGTGACGTCGGCGAGCGTGGTGACCATGGCGGCCTCGGTGGCGGCGTCCACGGCCGAGGTGGCGTCGTCCAGCACCAGGACGCGGGGGTCCCCCAGGAGCGTGCGGGCCAGGGCCACGCGCTGGCGCTGGCCGCCGGACAGGGTCAGGCCGCGCTCGCCCACGGGGGTGTCGTAGCCGTCGGGGAGCGCGCGGACGAAGCCGTCGGCCCCGGCGGCGCGGGCCGCCGCGCGGACCTGCTCGCGGGTGGCGTGCGGGCGACCGTACGCGATGTTGTCGGCGACCGAGCCGGAGAACAGGAACGGCTCCTCGAAGGCCACGCCGACCGTGGAGCGCAGCGAGCGCAGGCGCAGCGAGCGCACGTCCGCCGCGCCGCCGGGAGGGCCGATCCGCACGGCGCCGCCGGTGGTGTCGTAGAAGCGCGGCAGCAGCAGCGAGACCGTGGACTTGCCCGAACCGGAGGGGCCGACCAGCGCCAGGGTCTCGCCGGGGCGCACCCGCAGGGACAGCCCGTCGAGCACGGTGGAGTCGCGGGTGTAGCCGAACCGCACGCCGTCCAGCTCCACGCCGACCGGACCCTCGGGCACGTCGGCGGCGTCGGGCGCGTCGGTGACGTCGGGGCGGGAGTCGGCGAGGTCGAACACGCGCAGGGCCGCGGGCCGCACCAGCTGGGCGCTCATGACCAGGTTGGACAGGGACGCCGACGGCGCGGTGAGGGTGACCATGTACCCGGAGAAGGCGACGAGGGCGCCCAGGGACACCTCCCCGCGCGCGACCAGCCACGCGCCCACCACCAGCACGGCGGCCTGGCCGAGGTAGGGCAGCACGCCGAGGGTGGCGCTGGGGGCCGCCTGCATGCGGGCCACGCGCATGCGCTCGCCGAACAGGCGGGCGGCGAGGTCGGCCAGGCGCCTGGTCTCGCGTTCCTCCTGTCCGAAGGCCTTGACGACGCGGACGCCGGTCACGGTCTCCTCGACGTGCTGGGCGATCTCGGCGGCGCGGCGCTGCACGGCCATGGTCGCGGGCGGCATGCGCCCGCTGACGCGCGCCGTCACCACGGCGAAGGAGACCACGACGGCCGCGGCCACGACGGTGAGCACGGGGGAGAGCCACAGCATCGCGGAGAAGGCGAACACGATGAGCACGAGGCCGCCCAGGGCCTGCGGCGCGGTGGCCAGCAGCCCCTGGACCAGTTGCAGGTCGATGTTGGCGCGCGACATGACCTGGCCGGTGCGCAGGGTGTCCTGTTTGCCGCCGTCGAGCCGCTGGACCGAGTCGAACACGGCCGTGCGCAGGTCGTGCTGGACGCCCAGGGCGAGTTTGCCGGACAGGAACTGGCGGGCGAACGCCCCGGCGAACTGGAGCGCGGCGGCTCCCAGCAGGGTGAGGGCGAGCACGCCGATCCGGTCCGTGCGCCCCTGGACGGCGTCGTCCACGGCGATCTGGGCGGCCAGCGGCGCCAGCGCGGCCAGCCCGGTCCCCAGGACGGCCGCCGCGGCCACCCCCGCGGCCAGCGCCGGGTGGCGGCGGCAGGCGGACAGCAGCCGCAGGACCCAGTGGCGGCCTCGGGCGGCGGGCGCTTCGGTCGGCGGGGAGCCGGGCATCAGACCTCCGGTGTGACGGGGCGCGCCAGGACGAGCTGCTCCCACGCGGGCCGCGTCCCGGTGGCCGCGTACAGCAGTGCCAGGGCCACGCCCGCGTCCCCTTCGAGGAAGGAGGCGTCGCGGATCATCCCGGCGGGGTTGAAGTAGGTCAGCGGTCCCTCGTCGCGCCGCCCGGCGAGCCAGCCGGTCCAGCGCCGGACGCACTCCAGCCCCTCGGGCAGGCCGTGGTCGTCGTGGGCGCGGCGGCCGAACCAGACCAGTCCGGCGGCGCCGTGGCAGACGCACCCGTCCGTGATCCCGCAGTCCCGCTCGGGCCGGGTGGTGACCGCCAGGGCGGTGGCGCGGGCCAGGTCGGCGTCGCGCGGGTCCCCGGTGACCCCGGCGGCCGCGGTCAGGGCCAGGGCGATGCCCGGGTCCCCCGAGCACCAGGTGGCGCGGGCGGGCGTGTAGCGCGTCTCGACGCGGTGCGGGAAGACGGCGTGGGAGAAGTCGCCGCGCTGGGCGCGCAGCCAGCGCACGGAGTCGTCGAGCAGCGGGCGTGCGCGCGGGGCGGCGGCCGTCCCGGAGGCCGCGGCGAGGTAGGACACCAGGCCCGCGGTGCCGTGGGCGGCGCCGAGCACCCGGCAGCGCGCGGACTGGTCGGCGCGTCGCGCCGGGGAGTCGCCCAGGCGCAGGAAGAGGCCGTCGCCGTCGCGTTCGGCGCGTTCCTCGACCACGTCCAGGACGCCGGAGGTGGCCTTGTCGCGGAACCCGGCGTCGGGGTGGGCCAGGGCGTACGCGCCCAGGCCCAGCACGCCCATGGGCAGGTCGACCTCGCCCTCGGCGGGGTAGTCGGCGATCCACCGCAGGACGGCGTCGTCCACGGCGCCCAGGCCGGACGGCTCGGTGCCGCGCGCCCGGGCGAGCTGGAGCGCGGTCCACCCGGCCTGGGCGGCGCCCCGGTAGAGCCAGGGGCCGGTGCCGCCGCCGGAGCGCAGCAGGCCCATCGCCTCGTGGAAGGCGTCCTCCGCGCCGTGGTCCTCGCCGAGGGCGCGGGCGAACTCCATCCGGGCCACGGCCTGGTCCAGCAGCAGCGGGAAGGTGGGGGCCTCGCTTACCTGGTCGTCCATGTCGGCCAGGAACCGCCGCGCCAGGTCCAGCGTGTCAGCGTCGTTCATCGCTTCTTGCCCTCCAGTGCGTGCAGGCGGCGCAGGTGGCGCCGGGCGAGTTCGTGCGCCAGGTACTCCATGCGCACCGCGTCGAAGGCGAAGGTCCGGTTCAGGTGCAGGTGCAGCGCCGACCCGAACACCGACCACCGGCCGCGGGTTCCGGTTCCGGGAGCCAGCGCGGCAGCCAGCGCGCCCAGGGCCTTGGCCACGTCCTCGTCGGGGCGGGCCCCCTCCACGTGGGCGCGCAGGGCGGCCTCGTGCGCGCGGACGAACTTGCCGAGGCGGTTGCCCTCGCGGGTGGGGGCCACGTCCAGGCCGCCCTGGCACGCGCGCAGGAACTCCTCGCGCTCGTCGAAGGCGTCGAACAGCTCGGTGCACCAGTGGGTGACGTCGGCGACCGCCTGGTAGAGGCGGGCGGACTCGTCGGCCAGGTCCGGCAACGCGGCGGCGACGCGGTCGCTGGAGGCGGTGAACAGCCCCTCGGCCGCCCGCAGGCCCTCGGTGCCGCCGTAGCGCGCCACCTCGGGCACGTACTCGTCCAGGACGACCCTGCTGACCAGGCCCCCGGCGGCCAGCCGGGATCCGAGGGCGTCCACGGCGGTCAGCACGCCGGGCCGCGCGGCGGATTCGGCCGGGCGGACGCGCACCCGCACGTGGTAGCCGTCCCCGTCCTGGTAGCGGAGGAAGAACCACTGGTCGGCCTCCCCCGCGGCGCGCAGGTCCAAGGCCAGCCGGTGGGCGCGCGACACCACCTGGTCGGCGGCGGCGTGCCCGCAGTACAGGCGCGCGTACACCCAGGCCCGGCCGTGGCCGCGGTCCAGGGTGGCCGTCCCCGCGCCGGGGCCGGGCGGCTCGCGCAGGACGGGTCCGGTGGGCACGACCACCTCGGCGACGTGGCCCCCGCCGGGGCCGCGCACGGCGGGCGCCTCGGCCTGGGGCATCTCCACGAAGGCGGTGTCGCGGTCGCCGGCGCGCGCCAGGGCGGCGCGCACCGAGGCGTCCTCGCGCAGGTCCACGGGAAGCACGTGGTCGTACTCGCCGGTGCCCACCCAGGTGCGCCCGCCCAGGCCGGGCAGGCGGTCGCGCAGTTCGGCGGCCGGGGAGGGCGCGGACAGGACCGCGGCGACGTCCCCGGGGCGCAGCAGCCAGCGCTCGGGGGTGACCACGACCCGGCCGCAGGTGACGCGCGGCAGGTGGGGCAGACGGGCCAGCGGCCCCCACGACCAGCCCGCTCCCCCGGACGTGGCCAGGTGGCCCAGCACCGCGTAGACCGGGTCCAGGCCGTGGAAGTCGACGTTGTGGGCGGTGTTGAGCTCCACGAGGACGGGTCGGCCGGTGCGGGCGTCGCGCAGCCGGAAGCCGTCCGGGCACAGCCGAAGGAGCAGCCGGTCCAGGTGCAGGGTGCCCGCGTGGGCGCCGGTCAGGGCGATGGTCTCGTCCAGCACGCGGGGGCGCACCAGGACGTTGCCGATGCGCCCGCCCGGGTGGTAGACGAGTTCGGCGTGGAGGGGGTCCTCCAGCGGGTCCTCCGCCGGGTCCGCTGTGCGGTATCGCTCGCGGGCGCGGTCGACCTGCTCCCGGATGCGGTCGGCGACGGCGGGGCGGTGGAGGCCGAACCGGGCCGCCAGGGCGTGGGGGGCGCGGCCCACCCCGCCGACGAGCATGCTGTGCGGTCCGTCGTGGGAGGCGGGGTCGGCGTCGCCGAGCAGGACGGCCAGCAGCGCGCGGGAGCCGTCGGTGTCGGCCTCGGGCAGGTGGGCGATGTCCACGGAGCCGCCGTCGAGATGGCCGCCGTCGGCGGTCCAGCGCCCGAGCAGGTCGAGCAGCTCGGGGTCGACGGTGGGTTCGGCGGGGAGGGGACCGGTGCGCAGGCCCGCCTTGGCGGCGAGTGCGGAGGCGCCGCGCTGGGCGGGGCGGAGCACGCCCGACTCCAGGTCCAGCGCGCTCAGCAGCGGCACCTCGGCGTCCTCGAAGCGCTGGGCGAAGGCGGCGCGGAAGGCCGCCATGTCGAAGCCGGGTCCGCCGCCGGGGGAGGCGAGGGCGGCGAGGCGGCGCACGGCGGCGCGCAGGTCGGCGACGGTGCGCCGGTCCAGGTGTGCGGCGCGCATGGCGAGTTCGGGGTGCAGGTCGAAGCGTTCGGCGTACCTGGCCGGGGCCAGGGCGGGCGCGTGGTCGGCGGCGCGGCCCCAGGCGGTGTCGAGCCGGTCGCGCAGCCCCGGTTCGAAGGGGCGCTCCCCTGCGGCGTCGGACAGCAGGACGCGCACGGCGGCGGCCCGGTCGCGGTCGCCGACGGCGTCCAGGAGGCGTACGGCCCGGTCGGCGGGCTCGGCGCCGGGGGCGATCAGGCCGTCGGAGGGCTGGAGCAGGCCCCTGCCGCGCAGTCCGCGCACGAAGGCGCGCAGACGGTCGGGTTCCACGCCGGGCAGCCGCTCGGCGAGCGCGTCGGCGAGGGCGGCGGCGCTCATCTCGGCGCCGCCGAGGACCTCCACGGCGGTGTCGATGGCCTCGGTGCGCCGGACGCTCACCACGGCGGCGGTGGCGTCGCCCGGAGCGGCGAAGCGCACGGCGGAGGGTCCGACGCTGGCCAGGGGGTTGAGCCGCAGGGGGACGTGGTCGGGGTCGGCGGCGGCGAGGGCGTCGGCGACCGTCTCCTCCAGGGCGCGCACGTCCACGCGCACCCGCACGCGGTGCCGGTCGCGCCGGTCGACCTCCAGGTCGCGACGGTCCCCGACGGACAGGGGCGCGGTTCCGGCGAACAGCCCGTAGGGGGTGGCGCGCCCGCCCATGCGCGCGAGGTAGCGCAGCAGGGTGGCGCGGGCGCGCTCCTCGGACGCGGACGCGGCGCGCAGGTGGGGGTCGGCGGCCAGGTCGACGGCCATGGCGGCGACGGGGTCGTGGACGTCGCCCGCGGCGACCATGCGGGCGGACTCCTCGACGCTGAGCAGCGGAACGCGGACCAGGCCGAAGTCTGTCCCGCTCACCGGGCACCGCTCACCGTGGCGGCGGCGGGGACGGCGCCACCGGGGGAGGCCGCGGCTTCGAGGGGGAAGGTGGCGCGGCGGCGCACGGCGGCGAAGACCTCCTCCACGGCGCGCAGGTGGTCCTCGGGGTCGCTGGACAGCTCGGTGACGACCGCCTCGTCGGCACCGGTGATGGCCAGGACGCGGTGCACGGCGTCGGCGCACTGGTCGGCCGTGCCCGCGCAGTTGACCCGCACGCCCTGGCGCAGGCTGTCGGCGCGCGCCGTGGCGGCGTCGTCGTTGGCGATCAGGGCCAGGGCCACGGCCGTGCGCCCGCCGGGGTGCGCCGCGCGGTAGGCCCTGAGCGTGCTGACGCAGGCGTCCACGTCGGTGTTGAAGAACAGGGCGTGGCAGTAGTGGGTGCCGGTCCTGGCCGCGATCTCGGCGGAGCGGTTCCCGGCGCCGTGCGACCAGAGCTGGAACCCGGTGTCCACCGGGTCGACCCACTCCGCGCTCCCGCGCAGGAGGGCGACGGTCGTGTCGATGACGGCGCCGACGTCCTCGCCGCGTTCTCGCAGGTGGGCGAGGTCGTCGGCCGCTCCCCCGCTCACGTCGCCGCGGCCGAACCCGACGTCGAGGCGGTCTGGGCAAAAGTGCGCGGCGGCGGCGACGTCCTCGGCGGTCAGGTGGGGGTCGCGGATCCTGGACAGCGTGACGGCGGTGCCCACGCGCACGCGCCGGGTGTGGCTGCCCAGGACGGCGGCCAGCAGCAGCGGGTTGGTGCTGGGCACGCCGGAGGCGTGGTGCTCGGGCAGCCAGACGCGGCTGTAGCCCAACCGCTCGGCGAGCAGGGCCGAGGCGAAGGCGGTGTCGCGCTTGTCCCGGACGGGACGGCCCTCGGTCAGGTCGAGGTACTCCAGCAGGCCCAGCGGCGGCGCGGCGTCCAGCGGCGTCTCCTCGCGGTCCTGCGCTGTGTCGTCGTGCATGGGGGCTGCCTCCTCGGCCGGGTCCGCGCCCGCGACACCGCGCTCGCGGAAGGGGAAGGGTGCGGAAAACACCCGCGGGTGTGCCGCGGGGCGGCGGCCGCCGAGCGACCGCCGCCCCGGGTCTGGTCGTGCCGGGCCGCGGTGGATCAGGGACGGGGTTCCACCGTTACGGGCGGCCGGTGCCGCCCACGGCCTCTGTGGGGACTACGGGTCCGATCCCCTAGCAGGAGATGGTGTTGGCGCTCGGGCAGGGGGTGCCCCAGCAGGTGGTGCCGAAGGTGATCGGGCCGGGGACCTCGGCGCCGCTGTTCTCCACGGACTGGCCCGACCCCGGGGTCTCGAAGGTCTCGGCGTCGACGTCGAGGTTGATCTCGGGGCGGTTGCTGGCGGAAACGGCCATGGGGAATGCCTTTCTCGGAACACGGCGACCGTTTTGTCGGTAACGCCTGTTGTGAAATACACATTAGGCCCCGCACGCGCCGCGGTCTTCATTCACGCGAACCATTTTCCCCTCCTCCTTATGGACGGACCCGCACCCTTCCATGAGGAGGGTCCCCGTCCCCGGGGGTGGGGGTCGCGCAAAGGAGGGGCCCGCCCGAAGGAGGGCGGCGAATACCCGCGATCCGGAAAACGGGCCCGCTTCCACCTGCGTTTCTTCCTGGCCCACCCGACACGGCGACCGCGGCGCGGCCACCCGTGACCAGGGCCGGTCCGCTCCGTGTCTCCGCCCCGGGGAGGAGACGCCTCGACCCGAGCCGGAAGCCCCGGATGACAGCAGAAAGACGGGAAAATGCCCCGAAAAAGGGAAAAACCCCGTCCGCCGAGACGGCGGCCGGGGCAAGGGAGAAAAGCCCTAGAAAGCCGCGGCCTCCTGGGCCAGCCCGGTGATCCGCTCCCATTCGCCCGCCGCCACCAGGTCGGCCGGGGTCAGCCAGCTGCCGCCCACACAGCCCACGTTCGACAGGGCGAGGTAGGCGGGGGCCGACGCGACGGTGATGCCGCCGGTCGGGCAGAACCGCACCTGGGGCAGGGGGCCCGCCAGCGACTTCAGGAACGCCGCGCCTCCCGAGGCCTCGGCCGGGAAGAACTTCATCTCCGACACCCCCCGCTCCAGGAGCGCCAGGGCCTCGGAGACGGTGCCCACGCCGGGCAGGAAGGGCAGGCCCGTGTCGGCCATGGCCGACGCCAGCCCGTCGGTGCACCCCGGGCTGACCAGGAAGCGCGCTCCCGCCCTGGCGGCCGCGTCCGCCTGCTCGGGGGTGACCACGGTGCCCGCGCCGACCACGGCCTCGGGCACCTCGGCGGCGATCCGCGCGATGGCCTCCAGCGCGGCCGGGGTCCGCAGGGTCACCTCGATGCCCGGCAGGCCGCCCGCCACCAGTGCGCGAGCCAGCGGCACGGCGGATTCGGCCTCCGAGACGACCACCACCGGCATCACCGGGGCCAGGTCGAGGATGTCGGCGCCCGAACGGGGGTTCGTCGTCATGTCGTGTCTCTCCAGGGTCGGTCGAAGGTCTGGGGTGGGCGCGCCGCGGCCGCGGGGGCGCGTGGAGCGGATGTCCGCCGCACGCGCCCCGGGGCCGGTCCCCCGGCGCGCCCGGGTCAGCGGGTCAACGGGTCAACGGGTCAGGGTCCGAAGACCCCGGCGCCCTTCTCGGCGGGGCCGACCGCGCCGCGCAGGGCGGCGAAGAGCTCACGGCCGGTGCCGGTGGCGGAGTCCGCGCTGGGACGGGCGGGCTCGCGGCCGGTCAGGTCGGCCAGCACCTCCAGTGTGCCCGTGGTGGCGTCGAGCCGGATGGGGTCGCCGTCGCGGACGTAGGCCAGCGCGCCGCCCGCCTCGGCCTCGGGGGACACGTGGATGGCGGCGGGCACCTTGCCCGAGGCGCCGGACATGCGGCCGTCGGTCACCAGCGCCACCTTCTGGCCCCGGTCCTGGAGCACCGCCAGCGGCGGCGTGAGCTTGTGCAGCTCGGGCATGCCGTTGGCGCGCGGCCCCTGGAAGCGGACCACCGCGACGAAGTCGCCGGTCAGCTCCCCGGCGGCGAACGCCTGTTGGAGCTCGGCCTGGTCGCCGAAGACGCGGGCGGGGGCCTCCACCACGTGCCGCTCCGGCGCGACCGCGGAGACCTTGATGACGGCGCGGCCCAGGTTGCCCGAGAGCATGCGCAGGCCGCCGTCGGGGGCGAAGGGGTCGTCCGCGCCGCGCAGGACGGAGGTGTCGCCGCTCTCCTTGGGACCGTCGACCCAGGTCAGCTCGCCCCCGTCCAGGTTCGGGACCTGGCGGTAGCGGCCCAGGCCCTCGCCCATCAGGGTGCGCACGTCCTCGTGGAGCAGCCCGGCGTCCAGCAGGGAGCCGATCAGGTGGGCCATGCCGCCCGCCTCGTGGAACTGGTTCACGTCGGCGGCGCCGTTGGGGTACATGCGGGTGAGCAGCGGCACGACCTCGGACAGGTCGGCGAAGTCGTCCCAGGTCAGCTCGATACCGGCGGCGCGGGCGATGGCCACCAGGTGCAGGGTGTGGTTGCTGGAGCCGCCGGTGGCCAGCAGGGCGACCACGGCGTTGACGACGGCCCGCTCGTCGATCTGGCGGCCCACGGGGTTGTAGGAGTCGCCCAGGGCCGTGCGGGCGAGCACGCTGCGCCCGGCCTCGGCGGTCAGGGCCTCGCGCAGCGGGGTGCCCGGCTGCTCGAAGCTGGCCCCGGCCAGGTGCAGGCCCATGACCTCCATGAGCATCTGGTTGGAGTTGGCGGTGCCGTAGAAGGTGCAGGTGCCGGGCGAGTGGTAGGCGGCGGACTCGGCCTGGAGCAGCTCGCGGCGGCCCACCTGGCCTTCGGCGAAGCGCTGGCGCACGCGGGCCTTGTCCTTGTTGGGCAGGCCCGAGGGCATGGGCCCGGCGGGCACGAACGCCACCGGCAGGTGGCCGAAGGACAGGGCGCCGATCAGCAGGCCCGGCACGATCTTGTCGCACACGCCGAGCATCAGCGCGCCGTCGAACATGTCGTGGGAGAGGGCCACGGCGGTGGCCATCGCGATGACGTCCCGGCTGAACAGGGACAGCTCCATGCCCGCGCGGCCCTGCGTGATGCCGTCGCACATGGCGGGCACGCCCCCGGCGAACTGGGCGACGCCGCCCGCCTCGGCCACGGCGGCCTTGATCACGGCCGGGTAGGACTCCAGCGGCTGGTGCGCGGAGAGCATGTCGTTGTAGGCGGAGACGATCGCCAGGTTGGGCGTGACGTCGCCGGACAGCTTGAGCTTGTCCGAGACGCCGCAGGCCGCGAACCCGTGGGCGAGGTTGGCGCAGCCCAGGGCGGAGCGGGCGGGGCCCTCGGCCGCCGCCTCGTCGATCCGCGCCAGGTAGGCGGACCGGGTGTCGGCGCTGCGCTCGGCGAGGCGCCGGGTGACGTCTGCGACGACGGGGTGGACGGCGGGTCCGTGCCCTGTGGTGTCGGCGTCGTCGTTCTTGTGCGCGGTCATCGGGGTCGCTCCTCTTCGTACCACGTACGGCCTGTTCGGCCGATGAGCCGGTGCGCGCCCGCGGGGCCGGCGCTTCCGGCTGGATAGGTCTCGGGGGTGGTGCTCAGGCCGTTCCAGGCCTCGATGACGGGATCCACCCAGCGCCAGGCGGCCTCGACCTCGTCGCGGCGCATGAAGAGGGTGGAGTCACCGGCCAGGACGTCCGTCAGCAACCGCTCGTAGGCCTCGGGCGAGCGGGTGGCGAAGGTGTCGGCGAAGCTGAGCTCCAGGGGGGCGGGCCGCAGCCGCAGCGCTCCGGCGCCGGGCGTCTTGGCCAGCATGGTCAGGTGTATGCCCTCGTCCGGCTGGAGCCGGATGACGAGGCTGCCCGCTCCGGGGAGGTTGGTGCCGGGGAAGATCGTGTGCGGCACCTCGCGGAAGCGGATGACGATCTCCGAGCGGTCGTGCGACATGCGCTTGCCGGTGCGCAGGTAGAAGGGCACCCCCGCCCAGCGCCAGTTGGCGACCTCGGCGCGCAGGGCCACGAAGGTCTCGGTGTCGCTGAGAGCGGGCCCGCCGGGCTCGTCGAGGTAGCCGGGCACCTCCGAGCCCTGGACGGAGCCGCGCCCGTACTGGCCGCGCACGGTGTCCTCGGCGACGCGGTCCCCGGTGAGGGGGCGCAGCGACTGGAGGACCTTGAGCTTCTCGTCGCGGACGGAGTCGCGGTCGTAGCTGGACGGGGGCTCCATGGCGGTCAGGCACAGCAGCTGGAGCAGGTGGTTCTGGACCATGTCGCGCATGGCGCCGGAGGTGTCGTAGTAGCCCCGGCGCCCGCCGACGCCGACGGTCTCAGCGGCGGTGATCTGGACGTGGTCGATCCAGCGGGAGTTCCAGAGGGGTTCGAGGAAGACGTTGGCGAACCGCAGCACCAGCAGGTTCTGCACCGTCTCCTTGCCCAGGTAGTGGTCGATGCGGTAGATCCGCGACTCGTCGAAGACCGATCCCACCGCGTCGTTGACGGCGCGGGAGGAGGCCAGGTCGCGGCCCAGGGGCTTCTCCATGACCACGCGGGAGTCGGGGGTGACGAGCCCGGCGTCGCTCAGGCCGCGGCAGATCGCGCCGGAGATCATCGGCGGGACGGCGAGGTAGAAGACGCGGTCGCGGTCGGGGGCGAGGGCGGCGGTGAGGGCGTCCCAGCCCGAGGGGTCGCCGCCGACGTCCACGGTGACGTGGGAGAGGCGTTCCAGGAACCGGTGGAGCACGTCGGGCTCGGCGACCTGGACGGCGTGGTGGCCGCGGACCGCGGAGGCGGCCTTGTCCCTGAGGTCGGCGTCGGTGAGGCCGTCGCGCGAGACGGCGACGACGCGGGTCCCCACGTCCAGGTGGCCGTCGCGGTCCAGCAGGTACAGGGAGGGGAGGAGTTTGCGCATGGACAGGTCGCCGGTACCCCCGAAGACCACCAGGTCGGTGGCACGGGACGCGGACTGCTGCGGCATCTTCGGTCTGCTCCAGCGGAGAGGGAAGGGGATGGGGAGCGGGGGGCGGAGTGTGGCGCAGGCGGGGGGTGCGGGGAGGCGGCGCGGACGCGCGGGACGTCCGGCTCTTTGAGCCTAAGCCCGACTATGGTAAAAAACCAAGCACACTTGAGAACAATTATTTACATAACCTCCCAGCCTTGCAGTCGTAACCTCGTGGTTGAATGAGATATGGCCAGAACCCCCGGACGTCTGTCCTCTGCTGCCACCAGCGGCCACATCCTGGACCTCATCCGCTCCGGAACCGCGACCAGCCGCTCCGAGATCGGCCGGGTCACGGGCCTGTCCCGTCCCTCCGTCGCCCTGCGGGTCACCGAGCTGATCGGCGGCGGGCTCGTCACCGAGGGCTCGGGCGCGGTCTCCAGCGGTGGGCGGCCGCCCACCCTGCTGGAGTTCAACGCCGCCGGCGGCCTCATCCTCACCAGCGCCCTGGGCATGGTCCGCAGCCAGGCCGCCGTGTGCGACCTCGACGGCGAGGTCCTCGTGCGGACGCCGGGCTCGCCCGCGATGGAGCAGGGCCCCGACGCCACCCTGCCCTGGCTGCTGGACACCTGGTCGGAGCAGATCGCCGCGCTCGGCCGCGACCCCGATGACGTGCGCGGCGTGGGCATCGGTCTGCCCGGCACCGTCGAGTTCCACGCGGGCCGCGCCGACGACCGCCCCTTCCTCGGCAAGTGGGCGGGCGTGGCGCTGGCCCCGCTGGTCGCCGAGCGCTTCCCGGTGCCGGTGATGGTCGACAACGACGTGAACGTGATGGCGCTCGGCGAGCACATCGCGGGCGGGCACGGGCACCCCGACGACATGGTGTTCGTGAAGGCCTCCACCGGGATCGGCGCGGGTCTGCTGTCCGGCGGACGGCTGCTGCGCGGTTCGCTGGGCGCCGCCGGGGAGATCGGGCACATCCCGGTGCGCGGCGCCGGGGGGCTCCCGTGCCGCTGCGGCAACACCGACTGCCTGGAGGCGGTCGCCGGGGGGCGGCGGCTGCTGGAGAGCGCCGCCGAGCAGGGGCGCGAGGCGAAGACGCTCAAGGACCTGGTGGCGCTGGCCTCGGGGGGCGACCCGGTGGCCGTCACCCTGGTCCGGGAGGCCGGGCGGAAACTGGGTGAGGCGCTCGCGGGGGCGGTGAACCTGCTCAACCCCGAGGTGATCGTGCTGGGCGGCGACCTGGCCGAGGCCTACGACCACCTGGTGGCTGGCGTGCGCGAGGTGGTGTTCCAGCAGTGCACCGCCCTGGCCACCCGGCAGCTGCGCGTCGTGGCCAGCTCCCTGTGGGACGACGCGGGCGTGCGCGGCTGCGCGGCCATGGTGACCGAGGAGATCCTGTCGCCGGAAGCGGTGAACAAGCTCCTGGCGGGCTGAGGGGTTCGCTGTGAGCTCGGAGTGCCCGACACCGACCTGTGGGCTTGCCGGAAGGGTTGCTGGCGTGGCGCAGGGGTTCTGACCTGGCGGCGGGGGGAGAGGGGTCGGTCGCCCCTTCCCCGTCCACAGGCTGTGGACGGGGAAGTTACCTCTTCGCCTGACCGGGAATCCTCGCACGGGAGGGACTTCGGCCCCTTCCGGCGACCACTCCGCCCCCGACCGAGCCGTGCCCCCGCGCTCACCCGACCGACCTGCGACGACGCGTTCGTCGGCGCGCACGTGTCCCGCACCCGCACTTGACAACCGCCCTCGGCGTGACGAATAGTCACCGAGCACCGACCCGCCCCGCACACCTCCGTCACCCCCGTGGCCGCGCCCGTGCGGACCCCCGCCCGGAAAGGTCCCCGCCGTGCTCCTAGAGAACCCCCTCGTGCTGATCCTGTTGGGTGCCGGAATCAGCCTGGTCACCAGCGTCGTCGTCACCGCCGTCCAGGCCCGCCTGGTCAGGCGCGACGGCATCCGCACCTCCTCCCGCGCCTCCGCGCGCACCCTCACCAGCACCTTCATCGCCGAACGCGACTCGGTCGACAGCGGCGACAGCTTCCTCGCCGAGGCGGAGCTGACCGTCATGTCCATGACCGACCGCAAGACGCGGGACCGGCTGCGCGACGTCATCCGCCTGCTGCGCGAGCGGTCCCTGCCGGAGGTCGAGGAGCTCAGCGGGGTCAGGTCCGAGCGGTCCCGCCAGCTGCTGTGCGACCACGCCCTGGAGGTGCTCGGCGCGCACCTGCGCTCCGAGAAGCTGCCCGAGGTGCCCGCCCCGGTCCGCAAGATGCTGTCCGTGGAGGAGGAGGCGCTGAGTATCCACTCCGGCGAGACGCCGCGTCCCGCCGAGCCCATCACCAAGAGCGCGGTCACCCCGCGCCCCCGGCACACCGGCGCCAAGCCCGCGGCCCCGGCCCGCAAGCCCGCCAAGAGCGCGGCCAAGACCCCCGCCAAGCCCGTGGCGAAGGGCGGGCGCTCCTCCTCCGCGACCGCGGAGGAGCCCGCCAAGGAGAGCGCCTTCTGGGACGACTGACCTGCCCCCCGCAGCCCCGCCGACCGCCCGCTGTCCCCGCTCCGAGGGGCGCGGGCGGTCCGCGTCCGTCCCCTTCGGGGATCGGACAGAGGTGTTTCAAGCGGACACGCCGGGGAAAGTCAGGCGGACGGACTCCAGGAGACGACCACGGGGCTGAGGAATTGTGCGGCGCAATTGCGGTCAGGTCTCCCGCCCAGGGACGACCCGCGCGCGCGGGCGGGAAGAACTTGACCTAGGATCTCTGCCACGCACGCGTTTTCCGTGCCGTCGGCCGCACCCGCTTCCCGGTGCTGCCTGTGCCCCGTGGGCCGCCCCCGAATCCCCAGGAGGCCCCGGATCCGGTGACCGCCCGCCGCTGACGTTCCGCGCGTTCCCCGCCCTCCCCCGAACGCGGACGCGTGTCCCTCCGGCCCGGCGTCCGACCGTTGGCACGTCCCGCCGTCCGAACTCACCGAGATTGCACGATGCCCGCTGACGAGAAGCCCTCTGCCTCCGGCAAGGACCACACACCAGACGACACCGAGGACGACTCAACGCCCCGCCCCGGGACCGCGAACACCGGCGACGATGCGGCCGGTGGGGACACCGCCGCGCCCGAGACCGGGGCTGACGGAACCGACCGGGCACACGAGCCGGACGAGACCGAGGAGACGGAGAAGACCGAGGAGACGGAGGAAGCCGGAAGGGCTGAGGAGGCCGAGGAGGCCGGAAAGGCCGAAGAGGCCGCCGAAACCGGTGTGACCTCCGACACCGGTGACACCCAGGAGACCCAGGAAGCCACCGAGGCTGGTGACGCTCAAAAGCTCACCAGCGCCCAAGGGTCCTCCGAGACCGAGGAGGCCACTGGGAGCGAGAAGGCCACCGCGGCCGCCGCCGCTCCTCCCGTCCGCACGAAGCGGCGCCGGACCGGCAGGATCCTGGTGTGGGTCGCCGCGAGCCTGGTCCTCGTCCTGGCCGCCGGGGTCGGCACCGCCTACGGCTACTACCGCTCGCTGCGCTCGGACATGGTCCAGTACGACATCGACGGACTGCTCGAGGAGGAGGACCGGCCCGAGAGGATCAACGACTCCGTCAACATCCTCTTCATGGGCACCGACGGCTACGAGGAGGGCAGCACCGCCTACTCGACCGAGTTCGAGGGCGAGCGTTCGGACTCGATCATGCTGGCGCACATCTCGCCCGAGAGCCGGGTGTCGGTGATCAGCTTCCCCCGCGACTCCCTGGTGGCCCTGCCCGAGTGCGACCCCTACGGCGACACCGAGGGCACGTCCGGCTACTTCGGCATGATCAACGCCGCGATGTACCACGGCGGCCCGCCCTGCGTGGTCCGCACCATCGAGTCGCTCAGCGACGTCCGCATCGACCACTTCGTGCACCTCAGCTTCATGAGCTTCCGGGACGTGGTGGACGCCATCGGCGGCGTGGACATGTGCATCCCCGAGCCGATGGAGGACAGCCGCTCCAAGCTCGACCTCGACGCGGGCCAGCAGACGCTCGACGGCGACGAGGCCCTGTCGTTCGTCCGTGCCCGCTACGAGATCGGCGACGGCGGCGACATCGGCCGCATCGACCGCCAGCAGATGTTCCTCGCGGCCCTGGCCGAGCAGGTGACCAGCAACGACGTGATCACCGACCCGGGCAGGCTCAACGCCGTCCTGCGCGCGGTGGCAGAGCACAGCGCCACCGACAGCGCCCTCACGTTCGACCGAATGCTGTCGATCGCCGTGACCCTGGCGGACGTGGAGCTGACCGACATCGAGTTCCACACCGTGCCCTGGTACCAGGCGCCCTCCAACCCCAACCGGGTCCTGTGGTACGAGGACCAGGCCGAGGAGCTGTTCACCGCCGTGCGCGAGGACCGGCCCCTGCCCCTCACGATGGCCGACGAGGCCGCCGCTCCCCAGGACCCGCCCGGCGCCTCGCCCTCGCCGGTGGACGAGGACGTCGCGGACGCCTCCCCGGAGGACGACCCGGCCCGTCCGGGCGTGGGACGCGACGCCACCTCCAACCCGTGCTCCGACGGCCTGGGCTACGGCACCGGGGACGAGATGGAGTAGGGCCCCGAGGAAGCCCCGGAGACCCCTGAAGCCCTTCTGGGGTCTCCGGGGCCTCCTGGGGCCCTCTGCGGCTTTCTGGGACCTTCCCGTGCCTTCCCGGGGACTCCGGGCACAAAGAACCGCGGTTCCGGTCCCCCCGGTCCGGAACCGCGGTCGGGCCTCGGGCGGCGGAGACTCCTCCCCCCGCCGGTACGCGCCTGGAACCCCCACAGTTCCGTTCGGCGCCCCTCAGCGGAGGTGGTCCCGCTCACCGCCCGAGGCTCGTGCGCCCGCCACGACCGGCGGGTGCACGTTCCAGGGAGGTCAGGCGATGCTGTCGGGCAGCAGGTTCAGCTGGCTGGTGTCCACCTCGGGCTGGCCCAGGTCGGGCATGCCGTCCACGCCCACCAGGTCGTTGCCCACGAAGTCACCGGAGGGGTCGAGCTCCGTCGTGCGGACGGCGTCGACGGCGAGGCCGGTGACGTCCGAGACCTCGGGAGCGGCGGCCATGGGCAGGGTGCCCTCGGGCACGGGCAGCAGGTCGGCCGAGGCGTCGGCGACGGTCTCGGGCAGCGAGGAGGTGCTCGCGGACATGGGCAGCGTCACGTCGTCGGACAGCACCAGGTCGGAGACCAGGTCGGCGGTGCCGCCGGTCAGGTCGGTGTTCTGGCCGTTGATGGGGCCGGTGGGGGTGTCAGCGGCGGCCAGGGGCAGGGTGTCCCCGGACGCGGGCAGGGTGGCGTCGAGGCCGTTCAGGTCGCCGCCGACCTCGTGCGTGCCCCGCTCGACCGACGAGCCCAGCTGGTTGATGCCGGTGCCGACCGTCTCCCTGGTGTCCTGGAGGGACAGGGACGACTCCGGGTGCGACAGCGGCAGCGTGCCGCCACCCGTGCCACCGAGCAGACCGCCCAGGATGTCCGAACCGCCCAGCCCGGAGGAACCGCCCAGCAGACCGGACAGCGGGTCACCCGACACCGGAGCCGAGGCCAGCGGCTCCGTGGAGGCGTGGCTCAGCGGCAGGGTGCTGCCGCCGGCGTCCAGGCCCACGCCTTCGAGCAGCTTGGTCCCGCCCAGCAGACCGGACAGCGGGTCGCCCGACACCGGGCTCGCGGTACCCGACAGGGGCAGCGTCTCGCTGACGGTGTTCAGGTCCAGCGGTCCGACGTTGGTGGCGTTCTCCTCTCCCGTCCGGATCGGGGTGTCGGTGGAGACGGCGTTCCCGGCGACCGGGCCGAGGGGCTGCTCCGGGGCGGACTGCCGCCGCACGTCGGGCTGGGCGGAGATCTGGCCGGGCTCGACCTTGACCAGCTCGCCCAGGGGCGTGGAGACGCCCTCCGTGAGCGGCGCCGGAACCTGGCTGCCCAGGTCGTTCAGCGCGAGCCCGTCCGTGGCGCCGCCGAGGGCGTCAGCCCCGGCGATCCCGGCGCCGAGGGCGACGAAACCCGCGGTGCTGGCGGCCACCAGCAGGGTCCTGGCAGAGGTGCGGGCGGTGTTGAACATGTCGTGTGTCCTTCCGGAGTGTGGTCTCTGGCTCTCGCGTGGACGGCGTTCGGGTGTGCTTCCCGCCGTCAGACGGCTCCGCTCCCCTGGCCGGGAGGAGGGTTCCGTTCGGGTCCGGGCTTTCCGGTGGGAGAGCCCGCCGCGCCTGGAGGGAGCGGTGCGGCTCTACCGGTCATCAGTCGTGGACCTGGCTGGCCACTGACTGACGTGAACCTCGCCGTCGGGGTGCGCGGCTCACGTCAACCCCCAGAGGAGTCCGGGTCCTCACCGAACGTGATCGTCCGCGGGCGTTCCGGGTCTGGGAAGGGGCGTGCCAGGAAGGGTCGCTGGGCGACCGGATGGAGGAAGGCCCCTAGTCGGGCGAGAAGGTCGGCTCGTCCGCGGACTCGGCGGGAACCGCGAGCAGGACGTGCCGGGCGGCCTGGAGCTGGCCGGGTGCCGGCGCCGGGGCGCCGGTGGTGGTCAGGTAGCCCGCGACGGCGGGGACGCCGCCGGGGGCGCCCTGGGCGGAACCCGAACTGGATCCGTTCAGCCCGGAGGGCGTGGCGACGGGGTCGGAGACCAGCCGTGCGGGGGCGTTCTCCGCGACCGGGTCGGCGTGGCGCTGAACGGCGCCCGCGGCGGCCCCGGCGACGGTCGGGACGAAGTGCGTGACGGCGTCGGCCGGTGCGGACGGCACCGCTGCCCCGCTCTCGGCACCGGTCCGCCCGTCCGTGTCGGCCGGGGCCCGGGACGGGTCCTCTGTCGGGGGTTTCCCGTCGGAGGCGTCGTCCTCGTCGAGGTACTCCTTGACGGGCTCGGTCACCCCGTGCACGGTGTCGCGGACCTGGCGGGCCACCTCAGGGGCCTCGGGCACGTTGCCGCGGGAGACCCCGGCGGGTCCGTCGAAGACCATCCGCGTGGTGTTCTCCCCGACCGCGGACACGGCGCCGACCAGCGGGTCGTTGATCCTGGCGGCCATCGGGACGGAGGCCCCGGCGTCCGCGGGCGCGGCGTCGGCCTGCCCGGAACCGTTCCGGCCCGAGCCGTTCGGCCCCGAACCGTCCTGGTCCGATCCTTCGTGACCGTGAGCGGCCCGCGCCGCCTCCGGCCGGTTCGCGACCGCCTGCGTCGCGGAAGCATGCACGGCTCCGGCGACGGACGCGGCCTGGTGGGTCAGGGGAGCGGTCTCCCCCTCCTCCTGCGCCCGCACGGGGTCGGAGGCCGTCAGCCACACGGCGACCAGGAGGCCGGAGACGAGGGCGGCGAGCAGCAGCGCCCGCCGCACCGGCGCGGGGATCACGGCGAAACGGGCGCCGGGGGCGCTCGTGAGACCGTGGACTCCAGACACCGGGGGTTCCTCTCCACCGTGGGGCGCGGACCGACACGCGGGGGCGGTCGGGGCCGGTGGCTCCGCACTGGGCGGCGCGTTCCAGCCGTGGGACGGGAGGTCACAAGGGCCTCCTCGCGTCCGCTGATCGCGACGTTAGCATGAATTAGATGACCGGAACCCCGAATCCACAGGAATTCCCGCCCATCCGGAACCGGTCCCTGAACAGCAAGATGTGGCAAACCGGGGAAAAACCAACGACAATTCAACTATTACGCCCGAGGGAAACGCGCATTGCCACAACGCCGACCGGCTCTGCGGAGGTTGACAGACACATGACTGAGATCCCCCAGAGCTCCTCCCTGTCCCCCGACAGCGTGGACGAACTGCTGAACGAGGTGCACTCACTGGACTCGCGCATGTCCGCGCACGGCCGGGTGCAGTCGCTGCTCCAGGCCGTCCTGGCCATCGGCGGTGACCTCGACCTGGCGACCGTGCTGCGCAGACTGACCGAGGCGGCGGCGCAGCTGACCGGCGCCCGGTACGCGGGCCTGGGCGTGATGGACGAGGACGGGGGCTTCAGCGAGTTCATCCCCGTGGGCATGAGCGAGGAGCAGGCCCGACGCATCAGCGGCTTCCCCCACGGCAAGGGCGTCCTGGGCGTGCCCCTGAACGAGCGCGCGTCACTGCGTCTGGCCGACCTGCGCGAGCACCCCGACTTCGAGGGCTTCCCCGAGGGCCACCCGCACATGGGCAGCTTCCTCGGCGTCCCCATCCAGGTGCGCGACGAGGTCTTCGGCAACCTCTACCTCACCGAGAAGGCCAGGGGCGCGGAGTTCGACGAGGACGACGAGGCGGTGGTGGCCGCGCTGGCCACCGCCGCCGGTGTGGCCATCGAGAACGCGCGCCTGTACGAGGAGGCGCGGCTGCGCGAGCGGTGGCTGGCCGCGTCCACCGAGGTCACCACCCGCCTGTTGTCGGGCGCCGACACCTCCGAGGTGCTCGCCCACATGGCCGCGCAGGCCCGGGAGATCGGCGGCGCGGACACGGCCGTGATCATGCTCCCCGACTCCCGCGCCCGGGGACACCTGTTCGCGGAGATCGCGGACGGGCCCATCGCCCAGGAGATCCTGGGGACGCCGGTGGAGATCCACGACTCCGCGTGCGGGTGGGTGTACGAGTCGGGAGAGGCCCTGAGCATCCCCGACCTGAGCCGGGCGAACTGCCCCATGCTCGCCCACCGCGGCTACGATTCGGGCCTGGTGGTACCCCTGGGCACCCCGGGGAACACGCGCGGGGTGCTGCTCCTGGGCAAGCTGTCCGACCGTGCCCCGTTCACCGCGGCGGTACGCCGCATGCTGCACGGGTTCTCGGTGCAGGCCGCGGTGGCCCTCGAACTGGCCGAGGCGCGGCGCGACACCGAGCGCCTGGCGGTGCTGGAGGAACGCGACCGGATCGCCAAGGACCTGCACGACGTGGTGATCCAGCGCCTGTTCGCCTCGGCGATGACGCTGATGAGCACGATGCGGCTGATCACCTCGCCCGAGGCCGAGGAGCGGGTGCAGCGGACCATCGACGAGCTCGACGGCACCATCCGCGAGATCCGCTCGACGATCTTCGCGCTCCAGAACCCGCCGAGCCGCAGGGACACGTCGCTGCGCGGACGCATCCTGAGACTGGCCGAGAACACCGCGCACAGCCTGGGGTGCCATCCCGGGGTGAGCCTGGACGGGCCGATCGACGCGTCCGTGCCCGACGACATCGGCGAGCAGCTGCTCGCGGTGCTCGGCGAGGGGCTGACCAACGTGGCGCGGCACGCGCGCGCGACGGAGGTGCACGTGTCGGTGGCGGTGGAGGAGACCACGGTCACCGGGCGTCCGACCACCCTGGCCCTGACGGTGACCGACAACGGCGTGGGCCTGCCCGAGCAGGGGCGGCGCAGCGGTCTGCGCAACCTGGAGCAGCGGGCCCAGGCGCTGGGCGGCGGTTTCACCGCGCGCGGGAGCGAGGGCGGGGGCACGGTGCTGGTGTGGCGGGTGCCCCTGCGCGACGACGCCGTGCCGCCTCCGGACAGCTTCTGAGAGAACCGGGAAAGCGGTCCCGGAGGCCTCTCCGGGGCTCGGGAAGCCTCCGCGCGGCCCGGGGTCCTCTGGACAGCCTCGGGTCTCTCACGCGTCCGCTGGGGCCCGTGGGACTGCTGGAGCCGTCGAGGCCCGAGGGACCGCCGTGACCGACCCGGCTGCCCGATCCGCTGAGGCGGGCCGGGCGGCCGGGGTCAGTAGCGGCGGCCGCGCAGTTCGGCGACGAGCACAGCGGCCTGCGTGCGGCGCTTGAGGTCCAGCTTGGACAGCAGTGCGGACACGTAGTTCTTGACGGTCTTCTCCGCCAGGTACAGGCGCTCGCCGATCTGCCGGTTGGTCATCCCCTCGCCGATGAGGTCGAGGATCTGCCGCTCCTGCGGGGTCAGCTCGGCCAGCGGGTCCGGCTCGGCCTGGGCGCCGCGCAGCCGCTCCAGCATCGCGCCGGTGCTGCCCGAGTCCAGCAGCGAACCGCCCGAGGCCACCGTGCGCACCGCCCCGACCAGGTCGGCGCCGTGGATCTGCTTGAGCACGTACCCGGCCGCTCCGGCCATGACGGCGTCGTACAGGGCGTCCTCGTCGGCGAACGAGGTCAGCATCAGGCAGGCGATCTCGGGGTGGTCCGAGCGGATCTCCCGGCACACCTGCACGCCCGACCCGCCCGGCAGCCGCACGTCCAGGACCGCGACGTCGGGCAGCACCACGGGGATCCGCGACAACGCCTGTTCGGCCGTCCCGGCCTCGCCGACGACGGTCATGTCGTCCTCGGTCTCCAGCAGGGCGGCCACGCCCCGGCGGACCACCTCGTGGTCGTCCACCAGGAACACCCTGATCTGCTTGCGAACGCCCTCGGCTCCACCACCCGGCATCGGCCCATCCTCATCCCTGCGTCACCGCGATCAGACACCGCTCCGATGAAGACGGTAATACGTGCGGAGGCCCGCGCGCGGGCCCTTAGGCACCGAACTCCTCGGACGAAGGTCCCACAAACGGACAATTCTCCTCATCCGTGGAGCAAAGCGCCTGATAGCAGCGGGTGTGCACGTGGCTCCCACAAGCCACGAAACACATCAGAATTCACGGCCTCCGGTCCGCCCAGGGACGGGCGAGCTCGAACGCGCGGCAGGCCGCCAGCACCCGGGCGTCGGCGTGCCGGGGCCCGACCACCTGGAGGCCCACCGGCAGCCCCGCCGCCGTGAACCCGCACGGCACGCTCGCCGCGGGCTGCTGGGTCATGTTGAACGGGTAGCTGAACCCCGCCCACGAGGTCCACCGCTCCCCCGCCAGCCGCGGCGGCGACTCCAGTCCCGCCTCGAAGGCCGCGATCGGCATCGACGGGGTGAGCAGCAGGTCGTAGGCGCCGTGGAAGCTGCCCATTCGGGCGCCCATCTCCATCCGCAGCGCCATCGCGGTCAGGTAGTCCTGCGCCGAGTAGGTCAGCCCCTCCTCCACGATCTCCCGCAGGCCGGGGTCGAGCAGGTCCCGCTGGCGGTCCGTGAGCCGGTCCGTGGCCTTGGCCGCACCGGAGTACCACAGCACGTGGAACTCCTCCCGGGAGTCGGGCAAGTCGGGGTCGGCCTCCTCCACCCGGGCGCCCAGCGCCTCGAACACGGCCACCGCGTCGGCGACCGCCGCGGCCACCTCCGGGTCCACGTCCAGACCGCCCAGGGTGGGGCTGTAGGCGATCCGCATGTCCCGCACCAGCCGTTCGGCGTCGGTGCGCAGGCGCACGTCGCCGAGGCCGGGCGCGGGCGGCGCCAGCGCGGCCCAGTCGCGCGCGTCGGGCTGGGCCATGACCTCCAGCATCAGCGCCATGTCGCCCACCGTGCGGGCCAGCGGCCCGGTGTGCGCGAGCGACCCGAAGGGGCTGGCCGGGTAGTGCGGCACCAGGCCCCACGTGGGTTTGATCCCGCAGACACCGGTGAAGCTGGCCGGGATGCGGATCGAGCCGCCCCCGTCGGTGCCGGTGGACAGCGGAGCCATCCCGGCCGCGACGGCCGCCGCGGACCCGCCGCTGGAGCCGCCCGGCGTGGTGGACAGGTCCCACGGGTTGCGGGTGACGCCGGTGAGCGGACCGTCGGTGACGCCCTTCCACGCCAGCTCGGGCGTGGTCGTCTTGCCGACGAACACCGCGCCGCTCTCCCGCAGCCGGGCCACCACCGGGGAGTCCTCCTCCCACGGGCCCTCCTGGGAACTGGTGACCGACCCCTTCAGGGTGGGCCACCCCCGGGTGAGGTGGATGTCCTTGACCGAGACCGGCACCCCGTCCAGGGCCCCGGAGGGCTCGCCGCGCCGCCACCGCTCGGCGGAGGCGCGGGCGGCCTCGCGGGCCTCGTCCGGGCGCACCAGGCAGAACGCGTTGAGCGCCGGGTTGTCCCGCTCGATGCGCTCCAGGACGGAGTCGACGGCCTCCACCGGGGACAGCTCCCCTGCCGCGTAGGCCGCGAGCAGCCGCTCGGCGGACAGGTCGGCCGGTACGGAGGGCCCGCCGGAGCGCGCCTGCGGAACCGCGGTCGCCCCCGGGGCGCCCCCGGCCGTGCCGACGTCCGCGCTCGCGTCCTCGGTCCCGGCCCGGTCGGAACGGATCGTCACTTCAGCCTCCCATGTCACGCCATCAGGGGTCAGCCGGGCACGTAGCCGCGGCTCTTGTCGACCACGTTGAGCAGTTCCCGCCCGTCCAGGTAACGGGCGAGGTTGTCGAGGAACAGGTCCATGAGGTCACCGCGCCAACCGACGACGTCGCCGGACATGTGCGGCGAGACCACCGACCCGGGCAGCCCCCACAGCGGGGAGACCGCCTTGAGGGGCTCGTCCTCGAACACGTCCAGTGCGGCGCCCGCGATGAGGCGGTGCTCCAGGGCCGCGGCCAGGTCGGCCTCGACCACGATGGGTCCGCGCGCCACGTTGACCAGCCGCGCGGTGGGTTTCATCAGCCCCAGGAAGCGGCGGTCGACCAGCCCCCGGGTGGCGTCGGTGAGCGGGGCGGCGATCACCACGTAGTCAGCCTCGGGGAGCTCTCCGGCCAGGGTCGGGGCGCCGTCGGCGCCGCGTTCGGCCAGGCTGGACTCGACCACGGTGCCGAAGTCGGGATCGCCGCCGCGCGCGCGGCTGCCGGAGGCGCGCACGCGCATGCCCACGGCCGTCAGCTTGCGGGCGATGTGGCGGCCGATCGGCCCGGTCCCGACCACGAGGACCCGCCTGCCGGACACGCGCTCGGTCTCCCGGTGCTCCCAGCGGCGTTCGCGCTGGTGCTCCCAGGTCTGCTGGAAGCCCTTGGCGAAGGCGACGACCTGGCCGAGCACGTACTCGGCGATGGGCTCGTCGAAGACCCCGCGCGAGTTGGTGACCACGGCGGGGCTCTCCACCAGGCCGGGGAACATGAGGTTGTCCACCCCGGCGGTGGCGGCGTGCACCCAGGCCAGGGAGTCGGCCTTGGGCCAGGCGGAGGCCAGCGCCTCGGTGAACAGGTCCCACACCAGCAGCGCGTGCGCCCCGGGCAGCCTGGCGGGGAGTTCGTCGGCGGTGGCGTAGACGACCTCGCCGAGTCGGGGATGGTCGTCCATCCGCTCGCGGCCGGGCGGGAGGTCGTCGCCGTGGAGGACGAGGAGTCTCGGGCGGTCGGGCGGGGTGAGGCTGTTCACGGGCGTGCACTCTCCGGTTGGCGACGGTGGTTCAGAGAGGTCGTCGGGGACGGATCGCCCTGCACGGGAAACGCTAGGGAGCCGACATAGGATTGTCAACAATCCACAAACCGGCTGTCTCCCCCGAAACCCGTACCTCTCACACCACCTCTGACCTGCCCGGGATACCCACTCACATCGGGGTTATTGCCGCATCCGGGTTGTGGACCCTAGGATTGTCAACAATCAACAGCCCCGACGCCGGGGGTGTTCCCGCAGGTCCCGCTACCCGACGTCGAAGGGACTACCCATTGCCCCGGTACATGACCATCACCCTGCCCAGGCGCGGGGTCTCCTGCGTCGCCGAACTCCTGGACGAGGACGCGCCCCGCACCTGTGAGGCGGTCTGGAGCGCCCTGCCGCAGGGCGACGCGGTCCAGCACGCCAAGTACGCGCGCAACGAGGTCTACACGATGGTGCCGCGGTTCGCCGAGGCCGAGCCCGGCCAGGAGAACCCCACCGTCACCCCGATCCCCGGCGACGTCGTCTACTTCTCCTTCGACGGGGGCATGCTCGACCGCGCCTTCAAGGAGGACAAGGGGATCGGCCGCCTGCCCGGCGTCATCGACCTCGCCCTCTTCTACGGGCGCAACAACCTGCTCCTCAACGGCGACGTCGGCTGGGTCCCCGGCAACGTGTTCGCCACCGTCGTCGAGAACCTGCCCGCCATGGCCGAGGCCTGCGACGACGTCTGGCGCTCGGGCAGCGTCGGCGAGCGCCTGGTGTACGAGCGCCTGGAGCGCTGACCGGCTCGCGGGCCCCCGCGTCCGCGTCCACGGGCGGCCCTCGGGCCCCGGCGCGGAGCGACCGCGTCCCCGCGTCCCCGCGGGGGCGGCAACGACAACACATACCCGGGAGGTGAGTGACCGATGCGGACCGACGGAGAGCACACGAACGGCACCGACGCGCAGCGGCAGGTCGTCGAACTGGCCGCGAGCACGCGGACGCCGTGGCAGGCGGGAGTCGGCGTCATCGCGCCCTACGACTTCGCGCTCGACCGCGAACTCTGGCGCTGGACGCCCGACGACGTCTCGCTGCACGTCACGCGGTTGCCGTACGTACACGTACCGGTGACGGTCGACCAGGCCGCCGCCCTGTGCCGGGAGGAGCACGTGGACCCGGCGGTCCGCGCGCTGCTCGCCCCCGAGCCCCTGGCCATCGGGTACGCGTGCGCCTCGGGCAGCTTCGTGCACGGCGCCCGGGGTGAGCGGCGCCTGCACCAGGCCATGGTGGACGCCGGGGCGCCCGCCGCCGTCACCACGTCCGGGGCACTGGTCCAGGCCCTGGACGCGCTCGGCGCCGACCGGATCGCCGTCGTCACGCCCTACGTGGACAGCGTGACCGACCGGCTCCTGGCCTACCTCGCCGAGCACCGCGTCGCCGTGACCTCCAGCGTGGGGCTGGGCCTGCTCAGCCACATCTGGCGGGTGACCTACGCCGAGGTGTCCGAGGCGGTGCACTCGGTGGACCGCCCCGACGCCCAGGCCGTGTTCATCAGCTGCACCAACGTGCTCACCTACGACATCATCGCGCCCCTGGAACGCGAGCTGGGCAAACCGGTGATCGCGGCCAACCAGGTGACCATGTGGGCCGTGATGAGGGCCGCGGGCCGCCAGGCCGTGGCCCACGGACAGAGCCTGATCGACGTCGCCGCACCGAGTGCCGCGTGACGTGCGGAACGTGACGCAAAGGAGAGCCACATGACCCGCGTCGGATTCCTCTACCCCGGCTTCAGCGCCGAGGACGACTACAAGGCCTTCGAGGGCCTGCTCGGAGGGGGCGTCGAGCTCCCCGTGGTGCACACGCTCATGCGCGAGGACGCCCACCGGGTGGACGCCCTGCTCGACGTCGGCGGCGAGGACGTACTCGCCAAGGGCGCCCAGGAACTGGCCATGATGGAGGTGGAGGCCGCGGTGTGGGCCTGCACCAGCGGCAGCTTCGTGTTCGGTTGGGAGGGCGCCCGCAGACAGGTCGAGGGAGTGCGCCAGCACGCGGGGGCGCCGTCGTCGAGCACCTCGTTCGCCTTCGTGCACGCGCTGAGCCAGCTGCGCGTCTCACGGGTGGCGATCGCCGCCACCTACCCCGACGACGTCGCCCAGCGGTTCGTGGAGTTCCTCACCGAGGCGGGGGTGACCGTGCTCTCGCTGGCCAGCCACGGCATCGCCACCGCCGCCGAGGTCGGCGACCTGGACCCGGACGACGTCCTGGACTTCGTCATCTCCAACGACCACCAGCGCGCCGAGGCCGTCCTGGTGCCGGACACCGCCCTGCACAGCGCCCACCTCATCGACCCCCTGGAGGCGCTGCTGGGCAAGACCGTGCTCACCGCCAACCAGGTGAGCGTGTGGGAGGGCCTGCGCCTGGCGGGGGCGACCGCGGGGCGGAGCTCCGGACCGGGCACGCTGTTCCGTTCGGGTTCGGCCGCGGTCAACAGCGTCCTGGCGCACCGTTAACCTCGACGACGCGCCCGCTTCGCGTCCCGTCCCCGATCCGAGAGGAGGGCGGCCATGCCCGTCCCAGGCCAGCTCAGACCCGTGCCCCGCCGGTCCACCGCCGAGCTGATCGCCGACCAGCTGCGGTCCGCGATCATGTACGGCTCACTCGCGCCGGGGGACCAGCTCGGCGAGTCCGAGCTGGCCGGTCAGCTCGGGGTGAGCCGCGGCCCCCTGCGCGAGGCGATGCAGCGCCTGGTGCAGGAGGGGTTGCTGCGCAGCGAACGGCACAGGGGCCTGTTCGTGCGCGAGCTCTCCCCGGCGGACGTGCGCGACGTCTACGTGGCCCGGCTCGCCGTCGAGCGGACCGCGTGCGAGCTCATCATGCGCGGCAACCGGGGCGAGGCGGTCGCCCGCCTCACCCCGGCCGTGGAGCGGCTCGCCGCCGCGGCGGCGGGCCGCGACCGCAACGCCATGAGCGACGCCGACCAGGCCTTCCACCAGACCCTCGTCAGCTGCGCGGGCAACAGCCGCCTGGAGCGCATGGCGCAGACGCTGCTGGTGGAGACCCGGATGTGCCTCACGGTGATGCAGGACGTGTACCCGGAGCCGGAGGAGCTCCTGGACGAGCACCGCCGTCTCCTCGACGCGATCGTGGACGGGGCCGAGGAGGAGCTGCTGCGCCTGATCGAGGCGCACATGGTGGACACGGTCGAGCGCTTGACTTCCCCTCCCTCGTGAATGAGGGAGGTTCCGACTAGGCCTTGCGGCCTGGTGACGCTACACGCCTCGCGGCGCGAGCTGGTTCCTGCTTCACTGACATGGTTTCTCAGAGGTCTCCGCAGGCTGGCACGGTTCACCCCGCAGGGCTAGTCCATCCGCGCGACCCTTGGTTATCGGATCAACACGCATAGTAGCGCATCTCTTTCGCCTTCGGAGCGACTATCCCGTTCCGAAGGGCGGGGTATGCGCCGCTGGCAAACCTGGTCAACGGCGTCGCCCAAGCCTCAGAGCCGCGTTCCGACGGCTGACGCCGTGTGGCCCCGGTCGCGCCGGTCCGGTCACTCCCGCAGCTGGTACCTGGCCAGGATGCGCTCCCTGGCCTCCTCGAAGCTCATCTCACCGCGTGCGACCCGCTCCAGGTCCGCCCGCGCCTCCGGCGACGGTTCACCGCCCGCCGCCCTGATGGAGGCCAGAGCGGCGGCGGTGTCGCCGTCGTCGGGAATCCGTGTGCCCATGGAGCGAGCGTAGGCGGTGCCGCGCCCGCGCCACAGGCGAACCCCCGGATTACCCGGATATCCGGTCAGATTCCGCCGATGCCGACGTACTTGGTTTCGAGGAACTCCTCGATGCCGACCCGGCCGCCCTCGCGGCCCAGGCCGGAGTGCTTGACCCCGCCGAAGGGCGCGGCCGGGTTGGAGACCACGCCCTGGTTGAGGCCGACCATGCCGGTCTCCAGGTTCTCGCTGACCCGCAGCGCCCGGTTGAGGTCGCGGGTGTAGACGTAGCTGACCAGGCCGTACTCGGTGTCGTTGGCGGCCCGCAGCACCTCGTCCTCGGTTTCGAAGGGCAGCACCGGGGCCACCGGACCGAAGATCTCGGTGGTGGACAGCTCTGCCTCGAAGGGCACGTCGGCGAGCACGGTGGGCTGGTAGAAGTGGCCCGGACCGTCGCCGGGACCGCCGCCGACCAGCACGCGGGCGCCCTTGCCGACGGCGTCATCCACCAGGCCCTGCACCTTGTCGCGGGCCTTGTCGTCGATGAGCGGGCCCACGTCGACGCCCTCGTCCACACCGCGGCCCAGGCGCAGCGCGCCCATGCGGCGGCTGAGGCGCTCGGCGAACTCCTCGGCGACGCCCGCCTGGACGTAGATGCGGTTGGCGGCCGTGCAGGCCTCGCCGATGTTGCGCATCTTGGCGAGCATCGCGCCGTCCACGGCGGCGTCCATGTCGGCGTCGTCGAAGACCAGGAAGGGCGCGTTGCCGCCCAGCTCCATGGAGGTGCGCAGGACCTGCCCGGCGCTCTGTTCGAGGAGTTTGCGGCCCACCGCGGTGGAGCCGGTGAAGGAGACCTTGCGGATGCGCCCGTCGCTGAGCAGGGGCTCGGTGACCGAGCCCGGGTCCGTGGTGGGGATGACGCTGAGGACGCCCTCGGGGAGCCCGGCCTCGGAGAGGACGCCCGCGAGGGCGAGGGCGGACAGGGGTGTCTGGTGGGCGGGCTTGAGGATCATGGTGCACCCCGCGGCGATGGCGGGGCCGATCTTGCGGGTGCCCATCGCCATGGGGAAGTTCCAGGGGGTGATGAGCATGCAGGGGCCGACCGCCTGGCGCATGACCAGGAAGCGGGACTTGCCGTCGGGAGAGGTGGAGAACCTCCCCTCGATGCGCACGGCCTCCTCGGAGAACCAGCGCAGGAACTCGGCGGCGTAGGCGATCTCCCCCTTCGCCTCGGCGAGGGGCTTGCCCATCTCCAGGGTCATCAGGACCGCCAGGTCCTCCCGGCGCTCCATCAGCAGCTCGTAGCCCCGGTACAGGATCTCGCCGCGGTCCCTGGGCGCCGTGCGCATCCAGTCGGCCTGCGCCCGGTGCGCCGCGTCCAGGGCGTCGAGCGCGTCCTCCTTCCCCGCGTCCGCGACCTCGCAGAGCACCTCGCGGGTGGAGGGGTCCTCCACCTCGAAGGAGCCCCCGGAGGCGGCGTCGCGCCACGTCCCGCCGATGAACAGCCTCTTGTCCACCTGCGCGACGACCCGTGCTTCCTGATCCGACATGTTCGCTACTCCCCGGTCGAGAATCGGCCTGTGGTCAGAACTGCCCAACGTGCGTCCACTGGACACCGTCGCCGCACGGATGTTTCCATAGCAGCGTCGATTGTCAACAATCCTACGGAACACGCGACACGGAATCGAGGCCACGCATGGCGGAGCTCTCCCCGATCCTCAAGCAGGCGACACCGGTCGTCGCCGCCCGAGGCGAGGGCGCCTACATCTACGACGAGGACGACCGCCGCTATCTCGACTTCACCGCCGGCATCGGCGTCACCAGCACCGGCCACTGCCACCCCCGTGTCGTGGCCGCCGCGCAGGAGCAGGTGGGGACCCTGGTCCACGGTCAGTACACCACCGTGATGCACCGACCGCTGCTGCGGCTCACCGAGCGGCTGGGCGAGGTGCTGCCCGCGGGGCTCGACCGGCTGTTCTACGTGAACTCGGGCAGCGAGGCCGTCGAGGCCGCCCTGCGGCTGGCCCGGCAGGCGACCGGCCGGCAGAACGTCATCGTGTTCCAGGGGTCCTTCCACGGACGCACCATGGGCGCCGCGTCGCTGACCACGTCCGGGGTCAAGATCCGCGCGGGCATCGGCCCGCTGATGCCCGGCGTGGTGGTCTCGCCGTTCCCGTACGCCTACCGGCTGGGCGTGTCCGAGGCCGACGCGGTCGCGTACGCGCTGCGCGAGTTGGACTACCTCTTCTCCACGGTGACCTCGCCCAGGGACACGGCCGCCGTGTTCATCGAGCCGGTGCTGGGCGAGGGCGGGTACGTGCCGGTGCCCGCGGCCTTCCTCCAGGGGCTGCGCGAGCGCGCCGACCGGCACGGGTTCCTACTGGTCGCGGACGAGGTGCAGACCGGCTTCGGGCGCACGGGCACGTTCTGGGGCCACGAGCCCTCGGGCATCCGGCCGGACGTGGTCATCACCGCCAAGGGACTGGCCAGCGGCTTCCCGCTGTCGGCGATCGCCGCCCCCGCCGCGATCATGGAGAAGGCCTGGCCGGGCTCCCAGGGCGGGACCTACGGCGGCAACGCGGTGTCCTGCGCCGCCGCCCTGGCCACCCTGGACGTGATCCAGGAGGAGGGCCTGGTGGAGAACTCCACGCGCATGGGCGAGCGGCTGCGTCTGGGCCTGGAGAAGGTGGCGGAGGCCAACGCGGTCATCGGCGACGTGCGCGGCCGGGGACTGATGCTCGGCAACGAGTTCACCGCCGCCGACGGGACGCCGGACGGCGCCACCGCGCTGCGCGCCCAGCAAGCCGCGGCCAGGCACGGGCTCCTGCTGCTCACCTGCGCCCCCGAGGGGAACGTGGTGCGGATGATCCCGCCGCTCATCGTCGACGGCGACCAGGTCGACAGCGCGGTGTCGCTGTGGGCGGCCGCCGTGGAGGAGGCCGTCGCGGGCTGAGGCGCGATTCGTGACCACCGCCCCGGTACGGATTCCGTGCCGGGACGGTAACGTGCGGTGCGGACCCTCCCGAGAAACCGCGCGTCCGAAACGCGTGTCCGAAACGGAAGGGGCCGAGCGCGGCGCAACCGCACGCGAGAGGAGCCGAACCAGTGTCGGACAGCCGGTGGAAGGCCGCGGACAGCACGCGTGACGGCGCACGCCCCGTCCTGGACCCCTCGCTCCCTCCCCGCCTCGCCGAAAGGCTCCGAAAGCACCTGCCCTTCCTGCGTTCGAAGCGGGCTTGGGCGAAGCAGCCGCGGTTCCCGAACCGGACGCGCATGGCGGCGGGCGGGACCGCGGTGGCCGCGCTGAGCCTCCTCTGGGCGCTCGTCAGCGGTCCCCTCCTGGTGTGGTCGGTCACCCTGTACTTCCTGGGCCTGCTGGTACAGGCCGCGGCCGTGGGCGCCGCCGGGCTCGCCGTCACCCGTGTGCGCCCGCGGTCCCTGCTGCCGCGGTGGCTGTCCCGGACCTCGCGGCGCCGATCCTGGCAGGCGTTCTCCCTGGCCTTCGTGCCCGCGACCCTGACCAGCTGGTTCCTCGCCCTGGCGGGGCCCGAGTGGGCCTTCAACCTCTACTGGTTCGTGCCGGGCGCGGTGTACGCGGCCGCCGCCCTGTGGGCGGGGTGGTGGTGGCCCCGGGGCGACCGGCTGGCGGCGGCGCACGCGGACCGCTACCTGGTGCCCGCGAACCTCGGTCGGCACGGCGCCCGTCTGCTGCTGGACGTGCAGAGGACGATCGGGACCGTCGAGGAGGCGCACCTGCGGCTGGGCGACTCCTTCGACGCGGCCCAGCCCCTGTCGGTCCTGCGCGCCGAGGAGTGGCGGATCGCCTCGCTGCTGCACCGGCACGAGCGGATCAGGGAGGAGTACGTGGCGGACTCCCTCGACGCCGTCTCCGACCGGGTGCGCGCCGTGCTGGACCAGCAGCACGAGCGGCACGAGGCCGTGTACCGGGAGCTGGCGGCGCGGGTGGACGCGATCCGGGACTACGGCGCCGCCGTCGAGGAGGCCCTGTCCGCGCACACCGAGTGGGAGCAGGTCCAGAGGGTCGAGGAGCGCCAGCGTGAGCTCGACCTGCTGCTCGTCCAGGTGGACTCCGACGGCGGCAACGCCGACCAGCTGCACGGCGAGGCCCTGAACGCGCGCGCCGTCAGGGAGGCCAGGGACGAGCTGATCGGCCGGATGCTGGAGGCGGGCCGCTCCCTGGAGGCCGGGGCGGCCGGACTCCTTCCGCCACACCGCCCAAAAAAGAAAAAAGCCCACAAGACAGTCAACTCTTGTGACAGGGCGGAACCCCGCGAATCCCCGCCGACACTTTCGCCGCAGGGAAAACTTCCACCCACGCGCGACCGCCGAAAACGCTCACCCGCAGAGCCGAAAATGATTCGGCTGTAGCGTGACCTAAATCACATGGCAACTTTGTTACCAGTAAGAACACGGGGACGCCCCAAACGGATCGTGACCCCGGGTTGACGCGGCGCAGTGACGGTCGACAGATTGGGCGCGTCTTACCAGCCCCTCCAGTGAGGCGACCCCCATGATCGACCGAAGACTGTTCCTCGGCGGCGCATCGCTCGCCACCGTCAGCACCCTGCTCGTCACGACCGGTTGCTCCCGCGAGGAGAGCAACGGCGAACTCACCTCGGGCGGCGGCCAGGCCGGCGCCCTTCCGGTGAGGGTCACCAACGAGACCGGGGCCTTCCCCGACAGCGGGATCCGCGCCTACGTCGTGGGCACCGACCTGACCACGGACACGCAGTCCTGGGTCGACGCCGACGGCGTCGCGCACCCGGTGGCGGAGTCCGACAACACCGACGACGGGTTCACCGACTACTCGATCCCGCTGGACTCGGTCAGCGAGCTGACCCTGCCGTTCATGTCCGGCCGGGTGTACTTCGCCCTCGGCGGCAAGCTCCGGTTCAAGGTCGTCATCGACGGCAACGGCAGGCCCGCGCTCCAGTACCCGGCGGGCTGGGTGGAGTCCGACCCCAGCCACGGGGTGCTCCACGACACCGTGGAGTTCACCCACAACGAGACCGGCATGTACTGCAACACCAGCATGGTGGACCAGTTCAGCGTGCCGCTGGCCATCCGCCTCCAGGGCGAGGCGGACCAGACCACCGGCACGTTCAAAGCGGGCGGCCGCGACGCGGTCTTCGCCACGCTCTCCGCCGACCCCGTCTTCTCGTCGCTCGTGCTGAGCGAGGGAGAGCTCGTCATCGCCCCCGGGCACGGGCTGGACGCCGGGCTGTTCCCGGCCGACTACTACGACTCCTACATCGACCAGGTCTGGGAGCGCTACAGCACCACCGACCTGCGCGTCACCACCAACGCCGGGACCTTCACCGGCCGCGTGGACGGCTCGGGCAACCTGGTCTTCGACGGCGGCGTGGCCCCGATTCCCAAGCCCTCCACCCGCGACGTCTTCTTCTGCGACGGAGCCCTGGCGGCCCCCAACGACGGCATCACCGGCCCGGTGGCCGCGATCCTGGGCGCGGCGTTCAACCGCTCGACGCTGCTGGACACCGCCGAGCACCCGGTCATCGACCCCGCGGCCTTCTACAACCACGAGACCACCAACCGCTACGCGGCGGTCTTCCACGAGAACACCGTGGACGGCAAGGCCTACGGCTTCGCCTTCGACGACGTCTCGAACTTCGCGTCCTACGTCCAGGACCACGCGCCAACGTCCCTCGACGTGACGCTGACCGCGTTCTAGCACCTCACGGGCCGGGAGCCTCCGCCAACGGGGGCTCCCGGCCCGGCCACATCGCCCTGGCCTGCACCGTCGCCCTCTCCCTGACGGCCTGCGCGACGAACTCCCCTGTCGAGGTGGAGACGATCGCCGACCAGACCTCCGCGGCGTGCGGTCTGTTCTTCGACGACTTCGGCTACGACGGCCTCGACGCGACCGCGTCGTGCCGGGGCCGCCGCCCGCCGCCCTGGGCCGACCGGGAGACGGGGACCGGCATGACCGGTCGCACACTCACAAAACGGTTCGAGGCCCTCTGACAGCGTGATAGAGTCAAAGACGTCGCCAGGGAGACCGGGCGACACACAACTGAACAACCTGCACTCGTAGCTCAATGGATAGAGCATCTGACTACGGATCAGAAGGTTGGGGGTTCGAGTCCTCCCGAGTGCACCACCTCTGACCAGGACCTTTAACCTTCGGGGTAAGGGTCCTTCGTCATGGTAGCACCCTAGGTGTAGCGACGGGTGTAGCAACCGTAGTAGTTCGCTGGCGTTCGCCACGGTCCAAACCGCCTACGACGCGGGCTCTTCCGCCTCCTCCGCGCCTGGCATCTGGAGCCGCTTGAGCGCCCCGTCCATGACGGTCGCCGTCCGCGCCTGGGTCTTCTTCGTGAAGTGCGTGTAGACCTCGCTGGTGGTCTGCAAGCGCGAGTGCCGAAGGGCGTGCTGGATGTCCTTCAGCTCCATCCCCTCCTCGTAGAGCCACGTCGCCGCCGTGTGCCGGAGATCGTGGATGCGGGCGTTCTCCACCCCGGCCCGCGCGCACAACGCGGTCCAGGCCCGGTTGAGGTTGCGCGGCTCGATCGGTGTGCCGATGCCCGTGGTGAACACCAGGTCCTCATCGACCCACGCCTCGGCGTCGCCCCGCTCGATCTCCTGCGCTGCCCGGTGCTCCTTGAGCGCCTGGACCACGACGGGCGGGATCGGGATCGTCGCCGACGACTTCTCCGTCTTCCCGTCCACCACCTCCAGGCGCCCGCGCCGGCGCCCGTCCTCGCCCGGGGCCGCGTCGCGCACCCGCTGGAGCGACGGCCCGACCGCGGCCATAGCGCTCTCCAGGTCCAGCCACGACCAGCGCAACGCGAGCGCCTCGCCGCGCCGAAGGGCGAGTCCGAGGACCGTGACCCACAGGGTGGCGTGCCGGTCCCCCGCGGCCTCGCCGAGGACGGCGTTCACCTCCTCCTGTGTAAGCGCGCGCCCGGCCTTGGCCTTGCCCGACGGCGGATCGACGAGCAGTGCCACGTTGCGGGTGACGATCTCCTCCTTCATGGCGTCGCCCAGGGCAATGCGCAGAACCGTGTGGGCGTAGGCCTGCGCCCGCGGGGAGAGCAGCGCGACGGGCGGGTTGGGATCCGCCTTCGTCGGCTTCTTCTGGCGGCCGGACGGCTTGACCGCCAGCTCTTCCAGCCACGCGCGCAGGTGCGCGGGCGCGAGCTTGCCGATCTCGTGGTGCCCGAGGTGAGGGACGATGTGCAGCCGGACGTTGTCGCCGTAGCTGTTCGCGGTGTTCTGGGTGATCTTCCCGGCCTTCACACGGGCGGGCAGGATCGTGCCGACCCACTCTGCGGTGAGCCACTTCTCCAGGGTCACGCCCTTGCCGGACGTGATCGGCAGGCCCGCGTCGATCTTCGCCTGGAGTTCTTTGAGCTTGGCGCGCGCCCGCGCCTGGGTCTTGCCGTAGACCGGCTTGCGCTTGCCGTTCTCCAGGGTCACCGACCCGACCCACATGCCGTCGGAGGATCGCTGGTACAGCGACCCCTCGCCGTTAGCTCGGGTCTTCTTCCTTGGGGGCATGAAGTACCTCCACTTCTTGTGCCTTGAGTGTCGGATAGAAACGGCGCATCTTCTGGAGGGCGTCAAGCGCCTCTTGGAGGGATTGGAAGCTTGGCCCCCGAAGGAGCCACCGCGATCCTTCAAGAGCATGGATGCTCGGGTAGTACCAACCATCCTCTTCGTAGACGGACTGGGACACCATCACTCTTTGGCGCACGTCCTTCATAAGGAGGTCGTGCGCGTCTCCTTGCACCGATGGGTGCACCTGGAGAATCCAGGTGGTGTTCGGGGGAGGATCCACAGCGTCCCTGAGGACTTGCACATGCAGAGGCAGCTCTGTCGCCAGTGCGGTCTCCACCCACGGCTGGAAAGATTGGCGGTCCCTCCTGCCAAGCATGTTGTAGGCGTTCTCGATCCCCTCGGCTAGAAGCTCTAGGCGCTCCAGCTCTTCCCTTTCTCGCGCAAGCCAGAACATCCGAAGGTGCGCCCTGTACTCCTCAGGCGCGTCTATCCCTTCGATGATCCGATCCGCCGGGGTGGGAGGTGCCGCGAGAGCCGCAGGGGAGACGTCACCCTCCATGTGCCCAGACAAGATCAGGAGCGTCTTGAGCTCGACCCCGAACAGCTCGCTGATCTTCACGAGGTGCTCGACGCTCGGCTTGGTCCCCTTCTTCCAGCGACTGACAGTGGACTGCTGAATGCCTAGCGCCCGCGCAAGGGAGGCGCTGGTGCTGTACCCGAGCGCATGACCGGTAGCTGTCACCCACTCAGCGAAGTTCGGGTTTGGTGACGACAAGTTTCCTCTTAATCACAGTATGTTCTAGCGATGTGGCCATAGCGTGCCATAGCGCACTGTGGCGTTCTGCAACGAACGCATGCGTGCTCGCAAAGAGATTCTATCGGTCTTTGCGCAGATGCAAGGAAGGCCACCCTAATATTCGGCCTCAATCAGTCGCATGAGCCCTAGCCAGCCTCAAGCGCACCACGTGATGCCATCGGATGCCATCCAACGCCCTTCGATGCCATCCGATGCCATCCGATGACTAGGACGCCTTGGATCCCCTGGCCACAAGGAAGTTCCTTCCCGGTCGTTCCCGGCCTCTCCCGGTCGTTCCCGGCTTCTCCCGGTCGTTCCCGGCCTATCCTGTACGCCTGATGCACAGGCGCAAGGGAAGATCTGACACGCCGTGCTCGTTCGCAGTACCAACCGGACGTTCGGATCCGGTACCGTTAGTTCAGCACGGTGAGGGTCGTTCAGACTTTCGAGTGCCAGGGGTGCTCTGTGCCTGGCAAGCACGAAGGCCCGACGGTGTTGGCAGCACCATCGGGCCCTTCGTAGGGAGCACCTCGATCGTTGGCATACGAATCAACCCTGGGCAGCGTGGCAACGCTGACCTGCTGATACGGGCGTGGCGGCCCGTAGAAATGAGGGCTCCGATGACAGAGCTTATCCGACCTTCCAACGCGAGCGAACCGCGTGGGGGGGCGATTCACACTCCGGTGGGTAAGGTTTTGCTCACTGTAGAGGAAGCCCAGCACGCCCTGGGCTGTGGAAAAACTACGCTCCATGCTCTGATCAGGTCGGGCGAGCTGAGGTCGCTGAAGCTGACCCCCAAGGCCAGGCGCATCCCCGTGCAAGCGATCCACGAGTTCGTCGCCTCCAAGCTGGCCGACGCCCAGTAACAACTCCCTGCACCTGCGGGTTGAGCTGTTCCACGTGTCGGCCCTGATCACGCCGACCCCTTCCTTCTTCTCCGCCTCGCCGACCGCGCACCGCGCCGTCCGGCTGTGAGGCATACCTGATCAGGGGATCACTGTGCAGAGCTTCACCCAGCCCCTCCCCGGCGTCTCCTGGACGTCGGCCCCCCGCCGTAACGGTCGCACGTACTCCACCGCCGCCATCGGGCATGTCGCCACCACCCGCGCCACCGTCCCCGTGGTCCTGACTCTGGACCCCGACTGGTTCGCCAAGGGCCGGGCCAAGGGTCGCGCCGAGGACATGCTCACCGCTGGCCTGACCATCACCGACGGCGACAAGGCAACCATCGTCTTCCACGTTGAGCACGCCGACGCGGACCCCCGCCCCTACCTCGCCGCGGCCCTGTCGGTCCTGGCTCGCTACCGGCCGACCGACCTGCCCGACCTCCAGTGGAAAACCCGCCCCACCTCGGACGAGCACACCGCCTATGAGACCGAGATCGCCGCGTTCGAGAACACCGTCACCGGCATGACCACGATCGTGTTCGCCCTCTTTTACCCCGCCCTCCTCGACGGCCTCCAGAGCGACCCGGCCGACATGAGCATGTTCATCACGCGCGGGAACCGGAGGGACGTGCACCTGCCGGTGGTGTCCACGGACGTCACCCTGCCGAAGTTGAACGAGCGCATCCGCACGGCTCCCTGGGACCTCGGCTGACCCGAAGCGCGGCGTCGCCACGTTCGGGCGACGCCGCACTCGACCGTTTGGAATTCCACAGCTTCGGGGGAAGCGTCATGACCTATCCGCGGATCACCGTGCGAACCGCCATCAGCATCACCGCCCGTGACGGGTTCCTGGACCAGGCCGCCGTCGCCGTCGCCGCCCGGGAACTCGGGGACACCCCGGTCGGGGGCGTCGTCGCCGTCCACGTCCATGGCCGCGTCAGCGTCGTCATGCCGGACGCGCTGCTGCCCGTCGGGCACCTGCTCGCCGACGCGACCGAGGTCGACGTGGCCGTGGCCGGGCGCGGCCTGCCCGCTCTCGTCCAAGCCGTCAAGTACGCGATCGACACCGAGCGCGGGTTCCGCGCCCATGACGAGCAGTCGCGTCTCACCCGTCTCGCCTCGCTGGAGCGCCAGGTGGCCGCCGGTTACCTGCCCGCCGACGTCCTCGCCGGGGAGGTCCCCAGTGAGCGTCGCTGAACCCGTCACCCGGCGCGAGTCCGCCGAGATCTATGTCGAGAACGGCTGGAAGGTGTTCGTCCTCGGTCCCGGGAAGACGCCCCTGGCGAACTGCGGTCAGTGCGCCCAGGTCGGCTACCACGACACCGTCGAGGAGAAAGAAACGTGCCCGTGCCTGTCGTGCCACGCCCTGTACGCCGCGACCGACGACATGGAGCGCATCGACAAGATGCTGGAACGGCACCCTGACGGACTGCTGGCCATCCGCACCGGGGCCATCTCGAACTTGGTCGTCATCGACGTGGACCCTCCTGAAGGTCTTCAGACGCTCGCGAACATGAAGGCCCACGGAGTCATCCGGGAAACCGCGGCCGTGCGCACCGGGTCCGGCGGATGGCACCTCTTCTACCAGCACCCCGGCGGCAAGGTCCTGTCCGGCGCTGGGAAGGCCGGGCCCAAGGTCGACGTCAAGGCGGACGGTGGCTATGTGGTCGCCCCGCCGTCGGTCCACCCGCGCACCGGCCAGCCGTACCGGTGGCTGTGGGACTTCCCCACCGCGCCCCGCGATCACCTCCATCCCCGGTTGCGGGCGCACATCCAGCCACCCGAGCGGCCCCGCCCGGAGATCACTCCGCGCGACTTCAGCACCATCACTCAGAACCGTCTGCGTGGCATCGTGCGGTCCCTTCTGGAAGCCCAGGAGGGAGGGCGCAACGACCGCTTGCACTGGGCTGCCGCACAAGCTGGGGAACTGGTCGCCTCGGGCGAGCTCACCGAGCAGGCCGCCTATGAGGTTCTCGCGACGGCCGCCGAACGCCTCGGGCTACCACCCAGCGAGTACGGGGCCGCCCCCGGGCGAGGCACGATCGGGTCCGGCATGCGCAAGGGGATGCGTTGACCACTACCAGCCCCGAAGACGAGATCCTCCGCGAGGGGTTCGCGAGGGCCGGGTTTGTTCCACCGGAGCCCACCGAGCAGCCCGAACCGGAGCAGGACGATCCCTTCGCCCAGTTCGTCTCGGGCGGTTCCTTCATCCTCGACGTCCCCGACAAGACCCCGGCCATCTGGGGCCGGGACGGCGAAGTGCTGTGGGCCGAAGGTGAAGCCCTGATGATCTTCGGCCCCAACGGTGTCGGCAAGACCACCCTTGCCGGGCAAGTCCTCGCCGGGCGTCTCGGGCTCATGCCCAACGTCCTCGGCTACCCGGTCATGCCCGGCGGGGGGAAGGTGCTCTACCTCGCGATGGACCGACCGCAGCAGGCCGCCCGCGCGCTCCGTCGCCTGTTCACTCCCGAGTCCCGGCAGGTTCTCGACGAGCGCCTGGTGGTGTGGAAGGGACCGCCACCCAAGGACTTCGCCCAGAACACGGCCATGATGGCGCAGATGTGCGCGCACGTGGGCGCGGACACCGTGGTCGTGGACTCGCTCAAGGACGCCGCTCTCAAGCTCTCCGAGGACGAGACCGGAGCCGGGTACAACCGGGCACGGCAGCGCGCCATCACCGAGGGCGTCCAGGTGCTGGAGCTGCACCACCCGCGCAAGTCCGGCGCCGACGGGCCCGGCGCCCAGACCCTCGACGCCGTGTACGGGTCCGCCTGGCTCACCGCAGGGGCAGGTTCAGTCATCGGTCTGGCCGGTTCGGCTGGCGACCCGATCGTGAAGTTCACCCACCTCAAGCAGCCGTCCGAGGAAGTCGGACCGTTCCAGATCCTCCACGACCACGAGGCGGGCACCAGCTCGGTGCACGACGCGACGGACCTGCTCACCCTCGTGAGGACCATGAATGGGCTCACGGCCAAGCAGGCGACGTCCGAGGTGCACAACAGCGAGAAGACCACAGCTGCGCAGTTGGAGAAGGTGCGGCGTCGTCTGGAGAAGCTCGCGAAGGACGGGCTGTTGGTGCGCATCCCGAACCCGGACAACCCCAAGTTGCCAGTGGAGTACCGGGCTGCCGCACGGCCGGGGGACGTCTCGTGAACGCCTACACGCTCCCTACACGGTTTTCGCGTTTGTGCAGGTCGCAGCTTCACGCACTCCGTGAAGGGTTTTCCCTACACGAATCCCTCACGCCCTACACGCACGACCGTATTTGCGCAGGTCAAAGCTTCACGCATTCCTACACGCTCTACACGCGCCCGCTCTACACGTTCTCTCCCCCCTTTAAGAGGGGGGAGAACGTGCGCGGTGAACCCCACGGAAGGCCTCCCGTGTCCCTCATCACCCCCGCCCAACAGACCCTCGGAGGTGCTCAGTGATCGGCCCCAAAGTTGCGGTCTGGCGTCCCGCCGACGGCCGCCTGCTCGTCCGGATGCCCTTCGGCAAGAACAACCGCCGATGGCTGATGTACGGGCTCGGCCCCGAAACCCGCCCCGGCTGGAACAAGGCCGTGAAGTGCTGGGAGATCGCTCGTCCGCACTTCCGCGCCGTCGTCGAAGGACTGGCGAAGAAGTACGGCTCGGTGAACGTGTTCATCGACTCCCGGGCGACCTCCACGTGCGACACCAGGTGCGCCGAAGCCAAGGGCGACGAGTGCGAGTGCCAGTGCCTCGGCGAGAACCACGGCGGTGCCGCGTACCAGAAGGCCTGGGAGTTGGTCGGAGACACCACCCTCATTGCCAGCGAAGGGCTCCTCAGGCGCCACATGCGGGTGGTCCGGCCGTGACCGCCCCGTTGGTGGCCGCTGTCCACGCGCGCCTCGCCGCCGCTCGCCTCGACGACACCGTCCGCGCCGCCGCCGAGACCCTCATCCGCCAGCTCGCGACCACCGAGGTCGCCACCTCGAAGGAGATCACCCGATGACCCTCGAAACCCTCTACCTGTTCCTCGCGCACGCGACCCTCACGGCCCTGGGCGTCTGGCTCAACAGCAAGGCCGGAGACAGGTTCATCGCCTGGTCCTCCTACGCCATGGTCCTCGTAGGCGTGACCGGGATGGTGTACCTGCTCGGCGCCGCCCTGTTCGGCTGGCCCCTGCTCGGCGGTGCCGCATGATCCGCCACCTGTTCGACACCGCCGGAGCCTGGGCCGCGATCCGCTTCGGCCTGTGGTCCGGCGCCGGACTCGCCTCCCTCATCTGGACGGTCTGGTTCCACGAGCCCACCGTCACCCTGACCTTCGCCTGACCAACCCGCCCCCGAGCAGCGCTCGGCGACCCCCAGCAAGGAGATCAACCGATGACCCGCAAGACCACCCCGACGGCCGGTAACGCCCCCGTCCCGCCCCGCGCCTCCCGCGCCACCTGCCGCATGACCACCGCCCGCGGCAACCGGTGCACCGGCGAAGCCCTGGACCCCGACCTCAAGGCCATCCAGATCTGCGCCCGCCACGCGGGCGAGGTGCTCGCCCTGATCAACGAGAGGACGTCCCGATGACCACCGCCGCCGCCCCGGCACTCACCACCCCGCCCCGCGGTTCCGGCCTGTTCCCCGCCTGGTTCGAGACCCACGCCAGCGGCTGGATCTGCTCCCACCCCCACGGCCCCGACGACGTCACCGAGGAACTCGGGCACCCGCCCCACCTCATCGACTCCTACGCGCTGCGTCACCTCAACGACCACCACCCCGGGTGGAAGCTCCCGTGCACCCGGTGCGGAACCCCGCAGTGGAACGAGCTGGGCTCGACGCGCTGCTACCGCTGCCGCCAGTGACCCGAACGACGAAGGACCGGGGCGTCACTACCGCCCCGGTCCCGCCGCCCAGGATCGCACACCACCAGGAAGGACCGGACCCCATGCCGTACCGCGACCCCATGCCGCTCATCTGCCCGGCCGAACACGTCACCGTCGACACCGGGCACCTGCACAGCGCAGTGACCGCCGTCCACCACGCCGTCCTCGACGAACGCGAACCCTTCCGCTACCAGGTCGTCGCCGCGGTCAACTACCTGCGGCCCTTCCTGACCATCCCCCGCATGCTCGACCAGCCCACGATCGAGGTGGAAGGCGAGCCGCTGTGGTGGGTCGTGCAGGCCGCCGACGAGATCGGATGCACCTACGGCCTCTCGCCCATCGGGACGCTGTTCGACGCCGTTGACCACCTCGGGCGCGCGCTCGCCGTCCAGGCCCCCGCGACCGATCGCGGCCTGGCCGCCGTCGTCGAAGCGGAGACCACTCTGGCGTTCGTCGAGCAGCGGAAGGACAGCCCCCGTGACTGACCAGACGCAGCGGATCGTCGCCCGCCTCAACGAACTCGCCGACAGCTTCGCCGAGCACGCCCGCCGGGCCGCCGAGGACATCGCCCCCGCCGTGGCCGTCGTGGCGGACAGCGCGACCGCCGAGATCACCGCCCGGGACGAGCGCATCCGCGCCCTGGAGGAGCAACAGGCCGCCATCCTGCGCATCGTCGCCGACTGGTGCACCGAGTACTGGGATGTCGGCGGGATCGACGCAGGCGACCTGGAGTGGCGTCTCCAGCAGGCCGGTCACCCGCTGCCCACCGACGAGACCGACCCCACCACCGACAGGAGCACACCGTGAGCAGCGCCCCCCGCCGCTTCCGACTCGTCCGCGACGTCGACCACACCGGCGTCAGCGGAACCGGTCATGTCGCCGACGGCGTCGTCTGGCCGGACGGCACCGCCACCGTCCGCTGGCGCGGCACCCGCGCCTCCACCGTGAACTGGGACCGGGTGGAGGACGCCGAGGCGATCCACGGACACGGCGGCGCGACCCGCATCCAGTGGGTTGACCCCGACTCGGCCGCCTACGACGACACCTGCCCGCACTGCCCCGACGGGCACCGGCGCCCCGACAGCAAGCCCTGGGGTGCCTACCTGTCCCACGGCCGTGACAGCGACGGCCAGCCGCTCGACATCATCGTGGGCCGCCCCGCCGGAGAGCACGTGTCCGAGGCCGACGTGCACTGGGTCTGGCAGACCCTCAACGGCCGCGCCACCTGACCGCCGCCCGCCCGGGGGTTCCATCCGCCAGCCGGATGGAACCCCCCGGCCCCTGGCCGACCAACACCAGCACGACCTCGGGGGGACCGATGACCGATCGCACCGACACCGCCTACGAACTCCTCACCCAGCTCCGCGACGACCTGTCTCGCCTCCAGGACCTCCAGGGCATCGAACCCATGCGCCGCGGACGCGGGTGGGCGCCCAGCCCCGACCGGATCGCCGCCGCGGGCAAGGCCCACCTGATCGAGCGCGCCGAGACCCTCAACCAACTCGCACGCGGGCTCAAGCCCATCGGCGCCAGCCCGGCCTTGATCGACCTGGTCGTCCCGTCCACCCTCAAGGACGTCACCGACGAACTCGGCGACCTCCAGGACGCGGTCCTCGAACGCCACGCCCCCGACATCGCCCCGGCCGCCACCGCGCCCCGCCGGATCGGCCGCATCATCAACCTGCTCCACCGCATCGGCACGGACGACGTGCTCCTGGACCACGTGCTCGCCGAGACCCGCCGGATGCTGGGCCGCGTCCGGTACGCCCTCGGCGAGTCCGAGGAGGTGCGCCAGCTCGCGAACCGGTGCCCGCACTGCGGGGCGCGGTCGCTGCACGAGCTGCCTGCCCGGGGCGTGGTGGTGTGCGGCAACGCCGCGTGCAGGTGCGACGACCCCGACTGCCGGTGCGGGGACGCGGACCGGCCCCGCCGACACGAGTGGTCGGCGCTGCCCGAAGGGGCCAACGCGTGACGGGCGACATCGCGGTCACCGCCACCGAGGCCGCCACGAAGGTCGGGGTCGACCGGGACACCGTGGACACCTGGGTGCGCCGCGGCTACCTCCGGCCGATCCCCGGCAGTGGCCGCCCCCGCCAGTTCTGGCTGTCGCAGGTGTACACCGCCGAGGCCCAGCGCCGGGTCCACTGGAAGCATCGCCGTAAGGGGTGAGTTCCACAGCCCCCTTACACGTGGTACATTTCGTGCTGACGGATTCGCAGCAGTAGCGAAGCTATGTCCACACGACGTCGAGGGCCCCGACACCGGATGGTGCGGGGCCCTTCGTCATGCCCTGGAGGGTGCGCTTGGCCACCAATGCCCAGCTCGCACAGCAGGCGCAGGACTCCATGCGGTCCGCCCGCCGCCTCATGGCGATCGTGGGACTCGCTACCGGCATCGAGTGGACCACCGCCACCGGGGCGGCCGTGCGCGTCGAGCCCATGGGCGACACGTGGTGCATCCGCGTCGACGGAGTCCCTCAGTCCAGCAAGGCCGACGCGAGCGCGGCCGTCGACCTGGCCGCGCGCCTCGCCCCGCCCGCTGACCGCGACCTGGAGAAGCTGCTCACCTGGACCGCGTGCGGCCACGCCCGCGTGTAACCCCACCGACCCGCACGGCAGAGTTCGCTCTGCCGTGCGATCCAACGTCCCGCCCCTGCTCCGCTGCTCTGAGGGGTGCCAGCGTCGAGCGGGGCGGGGCCTTACTACTTCCCGGCGGGCTTGTCCGCCGTCTTCTTCGGTGGAATCTGCACGGCAGTGAAGGCCATCAGCAGCAGTCCCCCGATCAGCCACCCCGCACCCGGGTACTCCGGACCGAAAAGCAACGCTGCGAGCCCACCGCCAGCAGCCGCACCACCGACCGTGATCAGCGCACCGTAGATAGACATGCACACCTCCGAGTAGGGAAACGCAACAAGCGAGACAAAGCCCTTACAGCCGGTTCACGATCTGCCCAAACTCCTCCGGCGTCAGCACGCCGCGGTTGCGCAGCTCCTTGACCATCTCGAAGGACGACATGGGCGCGGCCGGAGCACTCGGCGCGGCCGGGTGGGCCGCGGGCATCGGCGCCTGGGCGTGCTGCACCGGCGCGGCCTGAGCGTGCGCCGGGCCCTTCGAGATGATGCTGTTGATCGCATCCACCATCGCCTTGCCGTCCGGCTTCTGCATCTGGTCGATCACGGCCTTGTTGCCGCTGGCGAAGACCGTGATCTTCCCGAGCATCATCCCCGCCGACCACTGGATAGACGAGATCCGCTCGAACGGGAAGTCCTCGGTGGTCTGGCTGGTCCACCCGTCCTTGATGAACATCAACCTGCGGTCGGTGAGGGCCACCAGACCTGTGCCGGGCCCGTACACGCCGCCCGCCAGATGGGTCACGGTCTCGCCGTCCCACAGGTACCCGGCGAGCTTCTTGATCTCGCGGTTGGACCCGAGCCGATAGGACATGCGGTCGCGCGCGGCCTGGATGTCGGGGCGCAACTGGACGTCAGCCATGAGGGACCTCGCTTCAGGGATTCGGGGTGTGGCGCCATCGTGGCACGCCCCCGCGCACCGTCAGGCCACATGGCCAGCACAGGCCACCGTGTACACCAACACCCCACCACGAACGTCAGGAGGTGCCCGTGCACGCCCCGTCCATCGCCCGCCAGTTCCGCCAGACCGGCCACGCCCTGGACGACGACGGCCAGGCCTGGGTCACCATCGTCCCCACCGGCCAGTCCCGCACCACATGCCCATGCGGCGCCGACACCGGCATGATCGCCGACGCTGACGCCCTGGCCGCCTACCGCACCCACCAGGACGGAGGTGACCATGCGCAGAACAGCCCCGGCGACGATGTGGTGCCGCAAGCGGACGCCAGCCTTCGAAGCCGTCCAGGTCACCGCGGATAACGCCGCGGACGTCGCCCACTGGGCCGGTGGCATCTTCCACTGGGACGCGGACCCCTCCCAACCCGAGGTTCGCCGTATCGGCCCCGGACTACACACCGCGCGCGTGGGCGACTTTGTGATGCGCACCCCCGAAGGCGTCTTCATCGCTGTGGAGGAGAGCGCGTTCATGGCCACGTACACCACCACCGCGGAACTGGACTAGGGAGCACCCATGGCCCGCCGTCGCGCACTCCAGGTGTGCCCCACCCCCGGGTGCCCCCGGCTCACCCAGCAAGGAGCCTGCCCCGACTGCCGCAAGGCCAGGGCCAGGGCGCGCCCCAGCGCACGCTCCAAGGGCTACGACAGGCGATGGGAGCGCACCAGGCAGGACTACCTGGACGACCACCCATGGTGTGAGTGCGACGAACACAGCGCGCTCCCACCACTTCAGCGTCCACTCGCCGAGCACGTCCACCACCTCGATGGGCTCGGACCGCTGGGTCCTCGCGGTCATGACCCCGACAACCTCCAGGCGCTCACGAAGCCGTGCCACTCGAAGGTGACCGCAGCCGAGGAACCGGGCGGCTGGAACTACCGAATGTGACCACAAGCCCGCTGAGCTGCACAAACACGTTTCCAGCCATCCCGCAACGCTCTGACCTGGGGGTATACCCCCCAGGGGGGTAGGGTCGGGGAACGCCGGGGAGGGCTGAAAAAAGTCGGTCAGGTTCAAAAGGTCCTCACGTCACGCAACGTGACGTCTGCCGATGTCGCGCAACGCGACAGCAGGAGGTGACCGCCCATGCCCAGCGGAGGAGCCCGCACCGTGTCCGGCCCGGCGCCGGATCCCGACGCGCTTCGGCGCAACCGACCCAGTGACACTTCCGGGTGGCAGACCCTGCCCGCCGAGGGGCGCACCGGCGCACCGCCGGACTGGCCGTTGATCGACGTGCAGCCCCGCGAGTGGGACCTGTGGTGTGACCTGTGGTCGCGCCCGCAGGCCGCCATGTGGGAGAAGCTCGACCAGCGGTACGAGGTCGCGATGTTCGTGCGCAAGCTCGCCGAGGCCGAGCTGCCCAAGGCGTCCGTCGAACTCCAGAAGGTGGTCCGCCAGTACCTGGACTCGCTGGGCCTGTCCGTGCAGGGGATGCTCCGCAACCGGTGGAAGATCGCCACCCCCGAGCAGGACCAGGACGACGACGCCGAGGCGACCGCACCCCAGGTGCCCGCCCGCCCGTCGGCCCGGGATCGGCTGACGGTCGTCCATGGCACCGGAGACTGAGCCGAAGGTCGTCGCCTGGCCGACCCTGTTCGTCGCGATCGACTGGATCGAGCGGCACTGCGTCATCCCGGACAAGTTCCACGCCGGAGAGCCGTACCTACTCACGGGCGAGATGACGTGGTTCTACGCCAACCACTACCGGGTGCGCCCCAACGCGGACGTGGCCACATCGCTGAACGCCCCCGCCTCGGCGTTCGTCTACCGGCGCTCCCTGCTGATCCGCCCGCAGAAGTGGGGCAAGGGTCCGCTGACCGCGTCCCAGATCTGCCTGGAAGGCGTGGGCCCGGCGGTGTTTGCTGGGTTCGCCCGGGGCGGGGAGAAGTACCGGTGCTCCCGGCACGGGTGCGACTGCGGGTGGGTGTACGAGTACAGGCCGGGCGAGGCGATGGGCATCCCGTGGCCGACCCCGCTCATCCAGGTGACGGCGTTCTCCGACGACCAGACCGACAACATCTACTCGGCACTCAAGCCCATGATCCAGCTCGGGCCGCTGGCCGACCTGATCCCGAAGGTCGGCGAGGAGTTCACCCGCCTGCCGGGTGGCGGGCAGATCGTCACCGTCACCAGCTCCGCCCAGTCCCGCCTGGGCCAGCGCGTCACGTTCGTGGCCCAGGACGAGACCGGCATCTGGACCGCGACGAACAAGATGGTCAAGGTCGCCGAGACCCAACGGCGCGGCCTGTCCGGCATGGGCGGCCGGGCGGTGGAGACCACCAACGCCTGGGATCCGTCCGAGGACTCGGTGGCCCAACGGTCGTATGAGGCCAAGGCCAAGGACATCTACCGCGACTACGTGCAGCCGCCCGCGACCCTGTCGTTCGGCAACAAGCGCGAGCGCCGCAAGATCTACCAGGTCGTCTACGGCGACTCCTCGTGGGTGGACCACGACGTCATCGACGCCGAGGCCATGGAGCTGATGGAGCGCGACCCCGCCCAGGCAGAGCGCTTCTTCGGCAACCGGGCCGTGGCCGGTACCGCGTCGTGGCTGGACCCCGCGGCCTGGGCGAAGAGGGCCGCCCCGCGCGTGGTGGCCGACGGCGCCCGGATCGTGCTCGGCTTCGACGGGTCCGACATCGACGACTGGACGGCGATCCGCGCCGAGACCATGGACGGCCACCAGTTCACGCCGCTCGTGGGCCCGGACAAGGAGCCGTCCATCTGGAACCCCGAGGACTACGGCGGGCAGGTGCCGCGCCTGGAGGTCGACGCGGCGGTGGATGAGATCTTCCGCCGCTACGACGTGGTCCGGTTCTACGCCGACCCGCCGTACTGGACGACCGAGGTCGACGCCTGGGTGGACCGGTACGGCGAGAAGCGTGTCCAGCGCTGGCACACCAACCGGGTCAAGCCGATGCACGAGGCGTGCGAGCGCCTGAAGGTCGACGTGACCAAGGCGGGCAGCTCGTTCTCGCACGACGGGTGCGAGATCACCGCGGCGCACATCGCCAACACGCGGATGGCCGCCCGCCCCATGAAGAGGTACGTGCTGCGCAAGGCCAGCCCGGCCCAGAAGATCGACGCCGCGGTCCCGTCCGTGCTCGCGCACGAGGCCCTGGGCGACGTGATCGCTGCGGGTCTGGCCGTGGCGAAGAAGAAGTCCTACGTCTACACCGCGTGAGAGGAGGTCGACTGTGGTCTCCATCTACCGGGCCCGCCAGCTCGTCACCCTGCTGGAGGCAGAGCTGATGAACCGGTCCGGAGAAGCGGACCGGCTCAACGCCGTCTACCGAGGCGAGCAGCCGCTGCGGTTCGCGTCGCCGGAGTTCCGCGAGTACTTCGGCCAGCGCTACCGCGGCTTCTCCGACAACTGGACCCAGGTCGTGGCCGACTCCCCGGTGGAGCGGCTGACACCGATCGGCATCAAGGCGGCCGGGGCCGAACGGGCCGACCCGGACCTGTGGCGGGTGTGGCAGATCAACGGCCTGGACGCCGATGCCCAGCTCGGGTTCCTCGGGGCGGGGATCGCCCGCCGCTGCTTCGTGCTGGTGTGGGGCGACCCCGACGACGAGGAGGTTCCCGAGGTCACGTTCGAGGACGCCCGCGAGTGCGTGGTGGCCTACGTGCCCGGCAGCCGTCGCCGTCGCCGGGCCGGGCTCAAGCGCTGGCAGGACGGCTATTCGGAGTACGCCACCCTGTACCTGCCCGACGAGGTGTGGAAGTTCAAGCGCCCGCTGCTGCGTCACGTCAAGAGCGTGAACATGGCCGGGGTGGACGAGGTGCTGGAGTGGCAGCCCCGCGACATCGAGGAGGAGCCGAACCCGCAGCCCAACCCGATGGGCGTCGTCCCCCTGGTGGAGCTGCCGAACCGGCCGATGCTCGCCGACGATCCGCTGTCGGACGTGTCCGGCACGGTCGCGATGCAGGACGCGATCAACCTGCTGTGGGCGCACCTGTTCACCGCGAGCGACTACGCCAGCCTCCCGCAGCGGGTGATCCTCGGCGCGGAGATGCCCAAGACACCGATCCTGGACGACAAGGGACAGGTGGTCGGTGAGCGGCCGGTGGACCTGGCCCGGTTCACCAAGGACCGCGTGGCGTGGATCGAAGGCGACGAGGCCAAGATCGGCGAGTGGACCGCCGCCGACCTGACCGCGTTCACCGGCGTCATCGAGGTGGCTGTCGGGCACATCGCCGCCCAGACCCGCACACCCCAGCACTACCTGATCGGCCGCATGGCCAACCTGTCCGGTGACGCGCTGATCGCGGCGGAAACCGGCCTGGTCAAGCGCACCGAGGAAAAGCAGATGTGGTTCGGGCAGGGGCTGCGCGAGGTGTTCCGGCTGATCGCGCTCGCCCGCGGCGAGGACGGCAAGGCCAAGGCGCTCGCGGCCGGGACGCTGCTGTGGGCCGACGCCGAGTCGCGCTCCCAGTCCCAGCTCGCGGACGCGCTCCAGAAGCTGAAGGCGATCGGGTTCCCGTTCGAGTGGATCGCCGCCCGGTACGGGCTGACGCCGACCGAGATCGCCGATGTGCTGCTGATGAAGCAGCGCGAGGCGGACCTGGACCCGATCTCCGCGATGGCCGACGAGCTGGGTCGGGGCCCCGCGCCCGCTGCGCTGCCCCCCGCCGAGGACGTCGAGCCGTTGCCCTGACCGTGTGAGGGGAGGTGGACGTGGCCGCTCCCGCTGTCGCCTTGGACCACCGGGCGGACTCGATCCGGATCGCGACCACCACGGCCCGCGCCGTCCGCCAGGAATGGGCCCAGGTCGACACCGACCAGATCCGCCCCTCCTGGCAGAACCGCCTCCCCCGCGTGCTGGCCCTGGTTGTGGCCGCCCAACGGTCTGCCGCGGGGCTGTCCGAACCGTACCTACGGCAGGTCCTCGGACTGGAGCCCGACGCGGTCCTGAACCCGACCGCGCTGGCCGGGGTGGCCTCGGACGGGCGCCCGCTGGAGACCCTGCTGGAACGGCCCGTGGTCACGGTGCTGTCCTACCTGGCGACCGGCCGCGCGGTCGGCGACGCCATGGCGGCCGGGCTGGCGATGCTGGAACTGATCGTGGGTACGCAGGTGCACGACGCTGCCCGCGTCGCGGACCTGATCGGCATCACCGCCCGCCGGGGCGTGGCCTACACCCGCGTGGTGGAGCTGCCCGCCTGCGATCGGTGCATCGTGCTGGCCGGACGGGAGTACCCCTACTCAGAGGGGTTCGAACGCCACCCCCGATGCGACTGCGCGATCATGCCGATCCGCTCCGGCGAGGGCGCCCCGTGGCTCAGCCCCCGGGAGCTGTTCAACGCGATGTCCCCAGCCGAGCAGCTGCGCCGGTTCGGCGCGGCTGCGGTCGCTGCGATCGCCGCCGGTGCCGACATCGCCCAGGTCGTCAACGCCCGCCGAGGCATGACCACCGCCGCCGGTCGCCTGGTCACCACCGAGGGCACCACTCGCCGCGGCTACGCCGGATCCCGCCTGGCCGCCGCCGCTGGCACCGCCCGCGCCGCCGGGGACCGGTACGCCCGCGCGGCCACCGCCCGGCTGATGCCGGAACAGATCCTGGCCGAGGCCGACTCGCGTGAGGACGCGATCGCCGCCCTCATCCAACACGGGTACCTGTCCGCTTCCGGTGCGCGCCAGCAGGCTCCGCAACCACCTGCCCCCGCACCTGCGCCTCCGAAGTTTTTCGAGGAGGACGGATCCAGGGATGCCCGGCGGGTCGCCTGGGAACTGGACCACGTACCGGCGAACATCCGCACCACCACCTTGGCCTACATGCGCCAGATCCCCGGGGGCGGTATCTCCATCGGCCAGGCCCCGCTCACCCAGCTGCCCGGGAGCGGACCACTCCAGACGCCCCCGCGCGGATGGGCTCCAGGATCGACATGGGACGACGTGGCCGGGGTGTGGATTCCCGACACCCGGCGTCTGCTGATCAGTACCTCCCGCGACTCCGGGTCCGTGAGCGTGGCTTTGCACGAGTTCGGGCACGCTACCGACCAGGCCCACGGTGACCTCAGCTTTGACCGCCAGTGGCAGACCCTGCACCAGCTCACCACCGGTGTGCTCCGCCAGGACCCGAATTACAACCCGTACTACGACACCCCCGACGAGTGGTGGGCCGAGTCCTTCGCGGCCTGGTGCCTGGGGTGGGACACGATGGTCAAGAACTGCCTTGGCAATACCGAGGTGGCCCGCCTACTGTGGGACTACTTCGAGACGCAGATGGGAGGTCCCTGATGGCACGACTGGCCAGCGACGGCGTCACCGTGCTGATCCCCATCGGCGGGACGACGGAGAACGGCATCAAGTGGGACGCCGCGCGGCGCCTCAGCCCTGGCGATGAGGGCTACGAGGAGGCCCTGGCCGCCGCTCGCGCGCGTCTGCCCCGGCCCTCCCGCCCTGAGCCGTCTGACGCGGAGATCGACGACTTCATCGCCTCGCTGAACCGCGAGTAGCGCCTCCGCTTTTCCTGCCAGCCCCGTACCGGTTCCGGTGCGGGGCTTACACATGCCCCACCCCCACAGACGACCCGCCCCCGTGGCGGGTTTTTTCATGCCCGGCTCGTGCAACGCGGGCCCCTGCACCCGCAACGGGAGAGAACACCATGGCCCAACCGCTCGACACCGACCTGCCCGTCCACCCCTCCACCGGCCTGACCGCGCTCGGAGTCATCGGTGGCCGCCCCGTGTGGCCCGTGCTGGGCGGCGCCCCCGACGACGAGGACCAGGACGAGAAGGACACCGGCGACGAGGACGCCCCGGCCGAGGACACCGACGCCGACGAGGACGCCCCGGGCGCCGGTGCCGACGAGGACCAGGACGCCGACGACGAGGACACGCCACTCGGCCCCAAGGGCGAGAAGGCCCTGGCCGCGGAGAAGGCCCGCCGTCGCGCCGAGGCCAAGCGCCGCCGCGAACTGGAGGCCGAGCTGGACAAGCTCCGCAACGGTGACGGCAAGGCCGACGACCCCGACACGATCCGGCGTCAGGCCGAGCAGGCCGCAACGGCCAAGGCCAACACCCGGCTGCTGCGCGCGGAGGTGCGCGCGGTCGCGGCCGGGAAGCTGGCCGACCCCAAGGACGCGCTCCGCTTCCTCGACCTGGACCAGTTCGAGGTCGACGAGAACGGCGACGTCGACAACGACGAGATCGCCGACGCGATCACCGACCTGATCAACCGCAAGCCCTACCTGGCTGCCGCACCGGCGAAGAGGTTCCAGGGCACCGGCGACGGTGGCGCCCGCACGGGGAGCCGACCCAAGCAGATCAGCAGCCGCGAGGAGCTGGCGAAGATGTCGCCCGCCGCGCGGCTCAAGGCGCACCAGGACGGGCGCTTGAAGAACCTCTTGCAGAACTAACCCGAGGAGAGCAGCCGGATGGCTATCACCAACTTCATCCCCGAACTCTGGAGCGCGGCCGTTCAGGTCCCGTTCGAGGACACCCTGGTCTACGCCCAGGGCACCGTGTCCAACCGCCAGTACGAGGGCCAGATCCGCGAGCAGGGCGACACCGTGCACGTCACCTCGATCGCCGACCCCACCGTGCGCCCCTACGACAAGACCACGGACCTGACCACCGAGGACCTGGACGATGACCAGATCTCGCTGGTGGTCGACCAGGGCCAGTACTTCAGCTTCCGCGTCAACGACGTGGACCGCGTCCAGGCCGCCGGCGACTTCCAGTCCCCGGCGACCCAGCGGGCCGGGTACAAGATGTCGGACGGGCTGGACCGGTACGTGGCCGGGCTCTACACCGGAGTGGCCGCGGCCAACAACCTGACCCCCGACCCGGGCACCGGCGTGACCCCGATCGACATCGCCACCGGCGCCGACGCCTACCAGGTCCTGATCAACTTGGCCGTGGCGCTGGACAAGGCGGGCTGCCCCACCATGGGCCGGTACGTGACCGCGCCCCCGGAGTTCCACGGCAAGCTGCTGCTGGACGACCGGTTCGTGCGGGTGGACGCCTCGGGCACCAGCGAGGGGCTGCGCAACGGCATCGTGGGCCGGGCCGCCGGGTTCGACATCCTCAAGACCAACAACGCCCCGTCGCCTGCGGCCGGGCAGCGCGTGGTCCAGGCGGGGATCCCCGACGCGATCAGCGTCGCCGAGCAGATCACCGAGACCGAGGCGCTGCGCTCTCCGTCGCGGTTCGCCGACATCGTCCGTGGCCTGCACGTGTTCGGCGCGAAGCTGTTCCGCCCCGAGGGCATCGCCGTCGCGACCGTCACCTTCGGGAGCTGACCGCCGTGGCTGAACTGATCACCGTTGAGGGCACGGCCGGAGCGCGGTTCACCGTGGACCCGGCCGTGCCGTGGGTGGCCACCCAGCTGGCCAACCGCATGCTCGTCCAGGTCGAGCGCCCCGAGCCGAAGGCCGCACCGGAGACGGAGACCGGAGCCGAGCGCCCGGCCCAGTCCGCGGCCAAGGAGGTCTGGGTGGCCTACATCGCCCGGACCACCGATCTGTCCGAGGCCGAGGCCGCGGACCTGACCAAGGCGGACCTGATCGCCCTGGCCGCCGAAGAGGAGTAGCCGTGCCGCTGCCTCCGCTGGCGACCGTCGCCGACGCCGCCAACCTGGGCCTGGTCGTGACCGAGCAGGAGACGCCCCTGCTGACCGCGTACCTGGCCGCCGCCTCGGCGGCGATCCGGGACGCGGCCGGGGCGCCCATCTCCCAGATCACGTCCACCATCGCCCTGGAGGGCGAGCGGGGGCGGCGCCTCCACCTTCCTGCCCCGCCCGTCACGTCCGTGGCCGCCGTGCTGCTGGACGGCGAGGAGGTCACCGACTACCGGCTGACCTCCGGCGCGCTGTGGCGGTCGGGCGGGTGGGCACACCCCGGCGCCCCGTCCGAGGTGACGGTGACCTACACCCACGGCCTGCCGGAGGTGCCTGCCGACATCGTCATGTTGGTGTGCCGCATCGCCGCGACGACGCTGCTCGCGTACCGGTCCGAGGCGGACGGCGCTGGGCTGGCCGCCGCCGACATCCGCCAGGAGCGCATCGGGGACTACTCGGTGACCTACGGCGGCGATGGGCAGATCACCGAGCTGGAGCTGTCGGAGCGTCTCACCCGCAAGCTGGCCGCCCGCTTCGGCGGTGGGGCCGGTCTGGTGAGGGCCCGATGAGGCGGGGCACTGGGCATCTGCTCAACACGTCCGTGGCCGTGTGGCGGGTGGCGCTCGCCGACGACGGCGGGGGCGGCCAGGTCGAGACGTGGACCGAGGTCGCCACCCAGCGGGCTCGCCTGTCCCAGCCGTCCGCGTCCCAGCGTGAGGCCGGGGACCAGGACGGCGCCCGCCTGACCCACGTCGCCTACTTCCGCTCGGGGGCGGACGTGCAACGTGGCGACCAGCTCCGCCAGCCCGGTCTGGTCCTGGACGTGGTGGCGGTCTTCGAGCCCAGCGTGTCCGGCACCTACCTGCGGGCCGACTGCACATCCCGCCAAGCCCAAGGAGGAGGTGGCTGATGGGGTTCAACGTCAAGGTCGTCGGCGCCCGTCTCGCGCGCCGCGCGCTCACGAAGCTGACCAGGGACATGCACGACGTCCAGGAAGAGGTCGCCGAGAAGTGGGCCGAGGACATGTACCAGGGTGCGATCGCCGACGTGCCCATCCGCGAGGGTGACCTGGGCGCGGCCCTGGAGAAGCGCGTCAAGGGCAAGGGGTCGACGGCGGACGGCCAGGTGGGCGTGTGGTCCGCAGACGAGTACTACGGCCAGTTCGTGGAGTTCGGCACGTCCAAGATGGAGGCCCAGCCCTTCATGTATCCCAACGCCCGCACGGCCAACCGCAAGGTGCCGGGCTGGGTGAAGGAGGGCATCGAGAAACGGATGCCCGGCTGATGGCGGTCGCAGCGTGGCCGCTCCAGCAGGCCATCTATCAGCGCCTGGTCGCAGACCCGGACCTGACCGCCATGTGCGGCGTGTACGACGAGGCCCCCGAACCGGCCCCGTACCCGCACATCACGGTGGGCGAGGTCATCGAGGAGCCCATGGACACCCACGACGCCCAGGGCCTGGACGTCGGCTTCATCCTGCACATCTGGTCGAAGTACCGCGGCTACGCCGAGGCGGCCCGCATCCTCGCCCATGTGGACCGGCTGCTCGACCGGCAGCCCCTGGCGGTCGCGGGCTTCCACGTGATCTCGATCTTCCGAGAGCACCACCGGATGCTCCGCGATCCGGACCCCGACATCCGACACTGCCCGGTCCGGTACCGGGTCTGGCTCAGCAAGGAGACATGAGGACATGGCTGGTATCGACGGGAAGGGCACCGAGCTGCGTCGCGGCGACGGCGCCGACCCCGAGGTGTTCACCCCCATCGCGAACGTCACCACCTTCGGTGGACCCAACAGCGAGCGGGAAGCCTACGACGTCACCACCCACGACACCCCCGGCAACAGCCGCGAGTTCATCGGAGGCCTGGTCGATGAGGGCGAGGTGTCGGTGGAGGTCAACTACGACCCCGCCGACCACGACACCCTGCGCCAGGACTACCGCACCCCCGACCCCATCAACTACGAGATGGAGTCCCCGGCCGGAGAGGTTTGGGCCTTCAGCGCGGTCCTGACCGGTTTCGAGCGGGAGATGCCCGTGGATGGGCAGATGACCGCGACCCTGACCTGGCAGGTCTCCGGCGAACCCACCATCACCCCCGCCCCCTGACACGAGACGAGGACACACCGACGTGAGCACCACCAGCGAGAACACCACCGAGGCGACCGAGGCCGAAGAGTTCCTCGGGCGCGACGCCATCCTGACCGCCGACGACCGCCTGTACGACGTCGTCCCGGTCCCCGAGTGGAACGGCAAGGTGCGCATCCGCAGCTTGACCGGCACCGAGCGGGACCGGTTCGAGGCCGACGTGGCGGGCAACGGCAAGAAGCTCAAGCTCGACAACGTCCGCGCGAAGTTCGTGGCCCGCTCCATCGTGGACGCCAAGGGCAACCAGGTGTTCAGCAACTCCGGCGCGGACATCGCCGCCCTGGGCAAGAAGAACGCCGCCGCTCTGAACCGTGTGTTCGAGGCGTGCCAGAAGCTGTCCGGTCTCACCGACGAGGACGTTGACGAGCTGCTGGGGGAATGAGGGCGCGGCCAGAGAGGGAGTTCTACTTCCGCCTGGCCGCGCACCTGGGCATGACCGTCGCGGAGATGCTGGCCCGCACCAGCTCGCGTGAGCTGACCGAGTGGATGGCCTACGAGCGCCGGGCCGGACCGCTCGGCGCCCGCCGCGGCGACATCCACGCGGCGATCATCTCCGCTGCGATCTACAACACCAACCGCAAGAAGGGGTCGAAGGCCATCGACCCCGAGAAGCTGCTGCCCGTCTGGGACAACTACCAGTCCGAGGACGACATGTGGGCGGCGATCCGCGCGGCCAATGCGGGCCTGGGCGGCACCGAGCAGACCGAGTAGCGCAAGCCAGGTGGGGGGTGATCCCACGTGGCCACCGTTGCGTCCCTCCTGGTCAAGCTGGGGTTGGACGGGAAGCGGTTCGACAAGGGCGTCAAGAAGGCCGTGCGCGGCCTGGACAACCTCATCCGCCGGTTCGACCGCATGGGCGACATCGGCAAGATGACGGCGATCGCCACCGCCGTGTCCGCGCTCACCTCGCTGGCCGCCGCCGCGGGGCCCGCGTCCGGGGCCTTGCTCGCGGTCCCTGCCGCCGCGCTGTTAGCCGGGGCCGGGGTGGCCACGCTCGCCGCCGGATTGTCCGGTGTGGGCGACGCGATGGCCGCTACCGGCGGTACGGCTGCGGAGCTGGAGGAGTCCCTGGCCGGGCTGGCCCCGGCGGCGCAGGACTTCGTTCGGTCCTTCGCTGGGGTGCGCCAGCAGTTCGCGCCGATCCAGCAGGCCGTCCAGCAGAAGCTGTTCGGCGGCCTGGGCGAGGAGCTGTCGGCGCTGGCGACCGGCGCCATGCCGACCCTGCGCACGGGCATGACCGCCGTCGCATCCGCCCTCAACAGCCTCGGGTCCGAGGCGATGCGGACCATGGCCACCCCCTTGTTCCAGGGCCAGCTCGCCGCCATCTTCGACGGCACCGCCAAGGCCACCGAGTCCTTCTCCGGGGTGGTCGGCCCGCTGCTGACCGTCCTGGCCCAGCTCGGCGTGGCCGGTCTGCCGCTGATCACCCGCTTCAACGAGTGGGCGGCCGGGGCGCTGTCGAGCGCGGCGGCGTTCATGACCTCCGAGCAGGGGGCGGCCCGCCTGTCCCAGATCGTCACCACCGCCGGTGACACCCTGGCCCAGCTCGGGTCCATCGCCGCGAACGTCGGGTCCTTCCTCGGCGGGATCTTCGGCGGCGCGTCCGCCTCCGGCGCGGGTCTGCTGGACACCATCGAGCAGCTGACCGGCCAGTGGGCCGCGTGGGCGAACAGCGCCCAGGGCCAGGAGCAGCTGGGTCAGATCTTCTCCATGCTGAACCAGGTCGCCAGTGATCTGCTGGCGATTCTGCCCGGGGTGGCCGGGGTGATCGGCACGATCGCGTCTGTTTTCACCAGCCTGCCGGGGCCGGTGCAGTCCACCGTCACGTCGTTCCTGGCGTGGTCCATGGTGCTGGGCCCCGTCGCGGGCAAGCTCGCCGGGCTGTCCGGCATCGTCGGCTCGACGGTGTCCATGGTCAAGGCCGCCAGCGGACCGTTGGGCAAGCTCGGCAAGGTCCTGGGCGGTCTCGGCACCAAGGCCCTGATCATGGGCGGCAAGATGCTCGCCGGGTGGATTCTCGGCATGGGCCCGATCGGGTGGATCATCGCCGCGATCATCGCTCTGGTCGCGCTCGTGATCATCTACTGGGACGAGATCGTCGCGGCGATCACGATCGCGTGGGAGTGGGTCAAGCAGGTCACCGTGTCCGCGTGGAACTCGGTGATGGCGTGGCTGTCCGGGGTGTGGGACTCGATCCTGGCCGGGCTGGTCGCCGCGTGGGAGTGGATCAAGAACGCGATCAGTACCGCGTGGAACTGGATCGTTGGCCTGTTCATGACCTACCACCCGGTGGGCATCATCATCTCCCACTGGGACCAGATCAAGGCGTTCACGGCCGCAGCCTGGCAGTGGATCAAGGCCAAGGTGTCCGCGCTGTGGAACGGCCTGGTGGCGTTCCTGTCGACCGGCGTCAACAAGGTCAAAACGTTCCTGTCCAACGGGTTCAACGCCGCGAAGAACTTCGTGGTCAACGCTGTGACGGGCATGCACCGGCGGGTCGTGGCCACCGTCGCCGGGCTGATCAGCTTCGTGCGGGGCATCCCGGGGCGGATCAAGTCGGCCCTGGGCAACCTCGGGTCGCTCCTGCTCAGCGCTGGGCGCAGCATCATTCAGGGCCTGATCAACGGCGTCACCGGCATGATCGGGTCGCTGCGCAGCAAGTTCTCCGAGATCACCGGGATGATCCCGGACTGGAAGGGTCCGATGTCGGTGGACCTCAAGCTCCTCGAACCCGCCGGTGAGGGGATCATGACCGGCCTGAACCGCGGCATCGAGAAGAGCCTGCCTGGTCTGCGCTCCACCCTCCAGGGCGTCACCCGCGAGATCCCGTCCAACGTCAGCGCCTCGGTGCGCCACACCGGCGGCCGGGAAGACCGTGTCGTCTTGGACGTCACCGGCGCCAACGAAGAGTGGAAGAAGCTCATGCGCAAGATGGTCCGCACCGAGGGCCGCGGCGACGTCCAGCTCGCATTCGGAACCCGATAGACCACCAGAAAGGAGGGCCCACCGATGGCCTTCACGACTGCTCTGTATCACCCCATGCTGTCGGCCGCCGCGACCACCGCTGTGGAGGTGTCCCTGCACATCGCCGACCCGGGCACCACCGGGGCGTCGGAGGTGACGGGCGGCACCTATGCCCGGCAGCCGGTGGCGTGGCAGCCCCCTGCTGACGGGGCCATCCGGGCGACGGACGCCTTGGTGTTCGACGTGCCCGGCCTCGGTTCCGGCGAGGTCACCCACGTGGGCCTGTGGTCCTCGGCCGGGGCGTGGCTGGGCGGCATCGCGGCCGCGACCCCGCAGCCGTTCCCCAGCCCTGGCACGGCCACCGTGGAGCCGCTGAGCCTGGACATGGCGGCCGGGGTCCTGGCCGCGTCCATCAGCTCCGAGTAGGAAGGGGGCACTGCGATGGCCGTGGTCTGGGCCAACAGCTTCGACGGCACGCCGGGGCAGAGCGTCACGGTCGCCAACAGCGCGGCCTACGGCGACCCGATTGCGGGGATCCGCAACAACGCCCCCGCGAACGCCGTCAGGTACGGCGACCAGGCCGTCATGGGGCGGTCGTCCCTGCGCCTGGGCACCGACACCGGGTCGCCGCACGGCGACGTGTGGCTGCACTACCCGACGTCCAACGAGTACTCGCTCAGCTTCTACCTGTACCTTCCCGAAGGCGGATGGTTCCGCGTCCGCGACGTGAACGTAGTGGTCGAGTTCTACCTGGCCACCGCGTCGCAGTCCTACATCGGTGACGCCCACCCCGTACCTGATGCGGTCCGCGATGCGGTGTTCGACCGGTGGGTGCGGATCGAGATCTCCACCATCGCCTCCCGGTCGGAGTACCGGTTCTACTGGACTGATCCGCACTCCACCGGGGAGCCGGACTACGTCTACAGTCACGGCCGCGATGGTGGGACCGTCACTGGCATCTATACGCAGGGCGCTGGGGACAGCGGAGCCACTACCCCCTACGTCGATCAGATCCGGATCGGCGAGGGCGAGTGGCTGGGCCCGTGGCCGACCTACCACCAGCTGTCCGCCGAGGGGCTCCTGCCGCTGGCGGGGTCGGCGGCCGTGGCTGCGGACCTGGGCCCTGACACGATCGCCGCCGAGGGGGCGCTGGCGCTGGCCGGATCGGTGACGCTCACCCGGCACACCACCGTGTCCGCTGCCGGGGCCCTGGGCGTGGAGGCGGGCTCGGCCGGGGTGGGGCGCAACGCCCTCGTCCCGGTGGGGGTGACGTTGCCGCTGGCGGCCCCGCCCGTGGAGATCGCCTCGGCGCGGCCGCCCACCTTTCCCCCGCGCCTCACCGTCGAGCTGGGTATCGACGGCGAGTGGGTGCCCGTCACCGGGGATGTGCGCGTCTCCGACGACCTGCTCATCCGCCGGGGTCGGGCGGATGAGGCGCGCGCGGACCCGTCGTCGCTGTCGCTGGTCCTGAACAACCGCCACGGCCGCTACAGCCCGCGCAACCCCATGTCGCCGTACTACGGGCGCATCGGCCGCAACACGCCCATCAGGGTGCGGGCCGCCGACCTGCCCGACCCCGGCGTCACCCTGATGTCCGACGCCTTCGACCGCACTGTCACCGGCGGGTGGGGCAGCACCGACACCGGCCAGGCCTGGACGCAGACCTCCGGCACCGCCGCCCAGGTATCGGTGTCCGCCGGGGCCGGTCGGCTGCGCATGGACACGCTCGACAGCGTCGTCGGTATGACCACCAGCAGCATCCTGCCCGCAGACTTCGACGCGACCTGGGACATCTCCCTGGACCACCTGCCGGAAGGATCGCTCCGCAGCGCCGCCTACATCTCCGCGGACGTGAGACGCTTCGTCTCCGGTGGGCAGACCCACGCCATCCGCATGGGCGTCTCCGTCCGAGCTTTCTCGGGAGCGCCGGACGGCCGCTGCTACGTGGGCGCGGACATCGGCCACTCGGTGGGCTCCACCTACACACAGCTCACCCCCGTGGCCGCGGCCGCCCCCGGTGTGGCCTACGCCGCCGGGGAGTGGCTGTCGGTGCGCTGCCTCGCGGTCGGCCCTGAGCTGAAGATGAAGGTCTGGCCCGCAGGCACCCCCGAGCCGTCGACGTGGCTGGTCCAGGGGTACCTGGCCGACCACGCCACCGCCGGGCTGATGACTCTGCACGCGCGGCTCACCCCGTCCGCCGACCGCACGGAGCTGCCGACCACAGCGTCCTACCGCAACGTCCGTGTCCGCACCCCGGCCCTCGAGGACACGGGGGTGCGTTTCGTCGGCGAGATCAGCAGCTGGCCGCCCCGGTGGGACCTGTCCGACTCCGATGTGTGGGTGCCGATCCAGGCGGCGGGGATCGGTCGGCGGCTGGGGCAGGGCGCTAAGCCGCTCGCCAGCTCGCTTCGGCGGGGCATCCCTGGGTATAGGCCGCTGGCGTACTGGCCCATGGAGGACGGTTCCCAGTCCACCCAGGCCGCTGAGATCACCGGGAATATGGGGGCGCTGGCCACCACGGGGGTGTCCTACGCGGAGGTGGACACCCTGATCTCGTCCGGCCCGCTGCCCAAGGTGCTGGCCGGTGCACGCATCCGCTCCGCCTCCATCCCCTCCCGCGACAGCGGGGCGTGGGAGGTCAACATGATGCTGCGCCTGGAGGAGGCCACCGAGTCCACCGATTACCAGGAGTTTCTGACCGTCTACACCTCCACCATGCGGGTGAGGGCGAGCACCAGGCAGTACACGGACGGGCGACCGGTCATGGTGCTGCACATCTATGACCAGGACGACGTCCTCCTGCACGGCACGTCCGAGTACATGGACGCGCCCGTGCCGAGGATGATCGGCGCGTGGGCGCGGGTGCGTCTGCGGGCATGGCTGGACGGAACAACCCAGCGCATCGACTTGCGGTTCTTCGACCTGGACGACCGCGGGTGGGGCACTACCGCGTCCCCGGGCCGCCGGGCGGGAGCGCTGGCGCACATCGACACGACCTTCGGCACCGAGCTGGGGGACCTCGCGGTCGGGCACATCACCGCGTGGGGGTCGGATCTGGCCACGGCGTACTTCTTCGCCGCGCCCGGGTACGCCGGGGAGGCGGCCGCGGACCGGCTCTCCCGTCTCTCGGTGGGCGAGCAGGTGCCGGTTCTGGTCGTCGGGGACGCCGACACGGCGCTGGGGCCGGAGCCCGAAGGGACTTTCCTGGACGGGGTCGGGGCTGCGATGGACGCGGACCTGGGCGTGCCGGGCGAACCCCGGGACTCGCTGGGTCTGCTGTACCGGGCCCGCAAGGACCTGTACAACCGCGAGCCGGTCATCACGCTGGACTACCGGTCGGGGCACATCTCGGACCCGGTCGAGCCGGTGGACGACGACCAGCAGCTCCGCAACGACATCGAGACCAAGCGCGACCACGGGTCCAGCTTCCACGTGGTGGACGAGGACGGGCCCCTGGGCGTGGCCACGGTCGGCAGGTATGACGAGTCCGTGACCCTGTCGCTGGCGTCGGACTCCCAGCTCGCCGATCAGGCGGGGTGGCGGCTCCACCTCGGCACGGTAGACGAACTGCGCTGGCCGTCCATCAGGGTCAACTTGGCCAATCCCCGCATGAGGGAGCACATCCCGGCCATTCTCGGACTGGACGCCGGGGACCGGATCCGCATCCTCCACCCGCCGCACTGGACCCAGGCGAGCGATCTGGACCTGATCGTGCAGGGCTACGAGGAGCGGATCGGCGCCTTCGTGTGGGAGCTGACGCTCACCTGCACACCGGCCTCGGCGTGGACGGTGGGCGAGATCGCGGAGGACTCCCCGGCCGTGGTGGATCCGGACGGCCCGGACCGCGCCGACACCAGCGGGAGCGTGCTCGCGTTCGACGTTGGCCAGGAGGAGACGCACCTGCCGGTGTCCACCACCACGGGCCCGCCGTGGACCACGGACCCGGCGGACTGCCCGTTCGACGTGGTCGTGGGCGGCGAAATCGCCCGGGTTACCCAGGTCGTCGGCGACGGATCCACCGGCTTCCCCCAGTCATTGATCTGCGAGCGCTCCGTCAACAACATCGTCAAGAGCCACAGCGCGGGCACGGGCGTGCGCCTGGCCCAAGCCGCGACCGTGGCCCTGTAGAGGAAGGAGGTGATCGCCCGTGGCCGACTGGCTCGCCGGGCAGAGGATCACCGCCGAGAGGCTCCGTGCCGGACAGGGGGTGTGGCAGGACTACACCCCGTCCTGGACCGCCTCCACCGCCAACCCGTCTGTAGGTAATGGCCAGCTCATCGGCCGGTACATGAGGGTGGGGAACACGGTGGACTTCATGCTCCGCATCGTCGCCGGTTCCACCACCAACTTCGGCAACGGCCCCTACGACTTCGGCCTGCCCATCCCGCCGAAGAGCTGGGGCGCCGGGTCCAACCTCGGTGCGGTGGGGCAGTGCGTGATCCAGATCGACAACCACCGGTACGGGTTCGGAGTGCTTCTGTACTCCACCGGGCTTGTGAGGGTCGCGAACGGGTCCACGTCCGGCCTGGGCAACGACGCGAGCTCCGTTCCCCCTGTGGGGCATGACGGGCATCCCTGGGGGGACGGCGACCTGCTGATGCTGTCCGGCCGGTACGAGGTGGACGAGTGAGCCCGGACAACTCGCCCATGCCCCTGCCCCCGGACCCTTTCACCGGAGTCGTGACAGCACGAGACATCTACGCCGTCGCCATGACCACGCAGGGCGATGTGCGCCGCCTGGTCGAACGCATGGAGACGCAGGAGAAGCGCGCGGAGGAGCGCGAGCACGACCACGACGAGGCGCACACCGACTACGAGAACCGGCTCAGGGCGCTCGAAAAGTGGCGATGGGGCATCGGGGCCGCGGTCGGTCTGGCGTTGCTGGCTATCGCGGGTGGCGACACGTCGCTGTCCTCCCTCATCCCCTGACCTAAACCACACCCCGGGCCCGCTGTTCGGCGGGCCCTTCGTCATGTCTGGAGGCACCACCTTGCCCCGACCACCCAAGTACGTCAGCCGGGCCGATCTCGGCTGGCCCACCTGCCCGGCCACCCGCGCGAATCCCAGGTCCGGCCTCGTCATCCACTACGACTCGGCGAATCAGAACCTGGCCAGCAAGCCGCACAGCGAATGCATCGCCTACTGGAAGCGCACCCGCCGCTTCCACATGGGGCCCAGTCGCGGGTGGGTGTGCATCGGCTACAGCTGGATGGCGTGTAGCCACGGCTACGTCCTCGAAGGCCGGGGGCTGTACAAGACCCAGGCCGCGCAGCCAGGCGGCAACACCTCCCACTACTCGTGCACCCTGGCCACCGGACCCACCGACATCATCACGCCGGAGCAGATCAACGCGGTGCGCGAGCTGCGCCAGTGGCTGATGGAACCGGAGACGTCGATCGCCGGAACGGTCCTCGGCCACCGCGACTTTGTCCCCACCTCGTGCCCCGGCGACCGGGCGTATGGCCTCGTCCGCGACGGCACATTCGAACAGCCCCCCGGGGCAATTACGGAGGTCAACGACATGCTGGGACTCAAGAAGGGCGACTCAGGAGAGCGCGTGAAGCTCCTCCAGCTCAAGGTCAAGCGCGCCGGATTCGGCGGCGTGGTCGGCACCATCGACAGCGACTACGGGCCCAAGACCGCCGAGGCGGTGCGTCTGGCCCGCGCCTACGTCGGCAGCGCGGCCAAGGCGGGCTGGGGCGACGGCATGACGCCGGACGCCTGCGATCAGGTGGAGGCGGCGATCGTGAAGCGGATGCTGGAGGGCGTGTCCTCGGGCGGCGGGGCCCTGCCTTCGACGGCCACCATCACCGGCACCGTGAAGCTGAAGGGGGCCTGACCCATGACGCACGCCGCTCCTACCCCGGCCCCGGGCACCCGAGCTGAGACCCGACGCGACGCGCTCCTGCGCGGCCTGCGCACCTTGGGCCAGACCACGATCAGCGGCACCGCGGCCGTGGTCCTGCTCGTGGTCGCGACGGGCATGGTCGACACCCTGTCCACCGGGGAGGCCGTGACCATCGGTGCCCTGGTCCAGGGCGTGGGTGCCCCGCTGCTGGCCTACCTGCTCCGGCGGTGGGAGGGCCGTCAGCCCCGCACCACGTAGTTCCCCGCACGCGAACGCCCCGCCTCTCCCGAACTGGGAGGGGCGGGGCGTCCTTTTCGTGTGCGGGGCCGCAGTCGTGTTCTCCCCCTCTGCGGTCCCGCTGGCCACCGTGCGCTTCCCCTACGCTCGGGTGGCCGCCTGGAGCCCGCGCGGCCGGTCGGGGTCATGCACATCCGGCCGCGCGGGGGTCTAGGTGGTCTGCCGGTACGTGTTCCACAGGGCGTGCTGCGGGCCGTCCAGCCATACCGTCTGGCGTCCGGCATCGCGGTCTACAGTCAGCCCGAAGCGGTCCACACTGGGGCGTCCGTGGTTCTCCCACCACCGCCACGCCATACGGGACTCCTCTACCAGAAGCCTCCGTCCGCCCTGCTCGACGCGGCCGTCCGCGTGCAGCCGCGCCCACGACTCGCACCGGGTGCTGGCGAGCCACACATAGGGCTGCTCGGCGCCGGGTTCCATGCGCATGCCAAAGGTCCACTCGGGCCGGAGCAGGGACAGCAGCAGGGCGCGTTCGCCGTCCAACCACGGTTCACGCGGGTCGCCGGTCACGGTCTCGGTGTGCTCGGCGCGCGCGTCCGGGTCGGGTGCGGGCTGGCCGGGCCACCGCTGGCCACGCGCCCACATGAAGGACAGCGACCCCTCGAAGCGCCCTTCCGCGTGGGTGGAGGTCACTGTGTCCAGGACGGCGAGCACCCCGCCTGGCGCACCCGGGGTCGGCGACCACGGGGTGACGATTCGGCCCCGCCCCCGTAGCTGCTCCAGCCATCGCCACGGCACAGCGGACACGGTGCACGTGGCGATGATCCGGTGGTAGGCCGGGTATCGGGTCTCGACGTGCTCACCGTCGCCGACCACGACGTCCGGCGTGTACCCGGCGGCGTACAGGGAGCCGCGCGCGGTGTCGGCCAGGCCCTCGTCGATCTCGATCGAGGCGACGTTGCGAGAGCCGAGCAGCTCCGCGAGCAGGGCGGCGTTCCACCCTGTGCCCGTGCCCACCTCCAGTACCCGCTGGTCCGGCTCGATGCGGGCGGCGGCGAGCATCCGGGCCATCACGGTCGGCGCGGAGGACGAGGAGGAAGGGACGCCCATGCCGCCGTCGCGGCCGTCGTCCCTCTGTGTGGTGAGGGCCTGGTCGGTGTAGGCGGTGCGCAGCCACGTGCCGGGGTCCTCGGCGCGGTCGACCCAGGTGCGGTCCTGGGTCCAGTACACGTCGGGCAGGAACCGGTGGCGAGGCACCCTGGCGAACAGGGCCGCGATGTGGTCGGGGGTGCCGCCGTCGCGGAGTCGGGCGGCGAGGGCCTGAGCGAGAGGGGCGTAGTCCATGCCGGTGGTGTGCCCCATCAGACCTTCCCCGTCCCCTTGCAGCCGGTGCAGGGCACCCAGCGCTGGATGTTCTTGCCCGGGGTCTGGCCGTCGCTGGTCTCGTAGCTGCCGCCCTGCCCGGAGCACATGGGGCACATGGCGGCGGTGGGCAGCGGGGTGGCCGGTCGCGGTGCGGGGACAGTCGGCCCCATGGCCCGGGTACGAGTCATGACCATGATGCGTTCACTCCTTGGGGGTTGTGGCGCTGGAGGCTCTCCTCCAGCTGCTCGGGCGTGCGCTCGGTCTCGGATCGCCACGGGGCGCTCGGGTCGTGGGCGGTGGCCAGCCAGGTCTCGCCGGTCCAGGCGACCCGGTGGGTGTGCCCCCACCGCCGCTGGAGGCGGGCAAGCGTGACGCCGGGCGGTTCCCATGTACGGCCGTAGCGGTCCATGTGGTCGCCCTCGTGCCCGGCCTCCAGCACGCAGTAGCGGCGATGGCCGTTGCGGTCCAGGGCCTTCTCGGTGCAGTGCGGGGGCATCATGCGGCGGTCGCCTCCAGCTCCTGAAGTCCGGCGAGCACGCGGTACAGGACGTCAGGTCCGGGTCGGTGGTGGCGCCCCCCGCCGGGGGCGTAGGTCCTCACCCGGTGAGCGCGACGCGGACGCTGCCAGCGGATGCGTTCGGCCACCTGGAGCCGACTCCGACCAGGTTGTTGTGGCGTCTTCCCCACGGTGACTCCCCTCCGTCTATCGTGGATACGACGCTACGGACCACGTCACCAGCGCAGAACTGACCGTCGGTACGAGTCACCCCCCGGAGACCCCCATGGCACAGCAGCGCCGCTCCGCAACCCTGACTGGCAGTCAGAGTTCGACCCCGCGCGTCGACAGCGACCGTGAAGGACGCGTCTCGGGGTACGTCCTCAAGACGATTCGGCAGGCTGTCGGCCTCACTCAGGAGCAACTCGCGGAGCGCACTCGGGTGGACGTGTCCACGCTCCAGGGGTGGGAGTCTGGGCGGCGCCCGCTCATGGCGGTCCCCGCCGGGTCGTACCTGCGGCTCCGCCACCTGCTGCACCGGCTCGGCGCTACCCCTCGTCTCCTCTCCCAGCTGGACACCGGCCTGGAGGCAGACCGGTTCATCGGATACGTGCTCAGCAGCGACGGTCCCATCGACCTGGACAACCACCCGTTGGCCACCTGGGTGATCACGAGGCCGTTCACGGAGTTGGTGGCGTGGCCGTTCACCGGGACAACCCCGAACGAGCTGCGCGAGGCGTCCCCCCTACGCCGCCGGGGCCCATCGGGTGCGGGCCCCGATCTGGCTGCGGACGAGCGCCGCCACATGGTGGACCACCTCCAGGCCGCCGCGGAGCAGGCCGCACACGAGTCCGTTGAGGGTGCCCTGTTGCGCAGGCAGGCACACTACGTGGCGGGGTTCGACGAGTCCTCGGAAACGGTGGAGTGGCTCGCGGTCATGCAGCACGCCGAACAACGCCGTCTCGGCAACCGGGTGGAGTGGACGCCATCGTGGGCGGTCGTGCGCTCAGGCGCGCACTCGCTCGCTCGCACCGGGGACACCGGCGCCCTGCCGGAGTTCATCGACGTGCACATCAGCACGGACGCCTGCGAGATCGCGAACCTGAACTACTGGGCGTACTGGCTCGGCGAGATCAGCGATCCGCAGCTGGCGGACACGTTCATGGTCGAGCTGGACCTGGACTCTTGGCACGGCGACCGGCTGCTCAAGCACCTCACCAAGCGCCTCACCCCGATCAACCCCTACGTCGACGTCGTGTGCCACACCCTGTGGGCGCTCATCATCCGCAAGCCATCCCTGTTGGACACCCGGGCTGCCGGGGAACTGGTCGGGTCCGTGTCGCAGATCCTCGACTCGACTGTGATCTCTCCGCAGTCACGCCGCGAACTCGAAGAGGTCCTCTACGCTCTACGGATGATCCACCGACGCTAGAGAGGGCCCCGATGGGTGACGAGCAGGACGTGCGGGCACTGGACTACCTGTACGAGGTGGGGCTGCTGAAGCGGTACAAGCGCACCGGGTGGGTGGTGGCCGGTGTGCCCGCGCCGGAGTCGATCGCGGACCACTCGCACCGGACCGCCGTCGTGGCTGCGGTCATCGCGGAACTGGAAGGCGCGGATCCGCAGCGGGCTGCGTTCCTGGCTCTGTTCCACGACACGCAGGAGACCAGGCTGACGGATATCCCCTACATCGGGAAGCGCTACCTCAAGGCCGCGTCCAACGCCGAGGTGACCGCCGACCAGACCGCGGGCATGCCGGAGGGGCTGGCGCGGCTGATCGGCGGTGCTGAAGCCGAGTATGAGGAGCGGGAGACGGCCGAGGCGGTGTGCGCGAAGGACGCCGACAAGCTGGAGTGCCTCCTCCAGGCGGTGGAGTACCGGGAACAGGGCACCGACACCCAGGCGTGGATCGACACATCCCTGGCAGCGCTGAAGACCGACAGTGCGCAGCGACTGGCCAAGCTCGCGCTGGAGCGGCCCCCGCTGGCGTGGATGCACGAGGCTCGGGACTCCAAGCCCGCGAGGTAACGCAGAAGGCCCCACCCGAGGGTGGGGCCAGTGCGTTCAGCCGCTCTGTTCCTCGCGGATCACCTTGAGGTGGCGGCGCACCGTCGTCACGTGCACTCCGATGCGCTCGGCGATCTGCTCGGCAGTGTGTGCGGGGTGCTGCTCGGTGTGCTCGCGAACCCGGTCCCGTGTCCCCGCGCCCTGCCGCTTGCGTGCCTCAGAGGCAGGCAACGCGCGCTTCCCCGAGGGAGCGTCCACGCGCGCGGTGACCTGCTCGCGGCGAGCAGATCGCAGGTCGGACGCGGTGTGCTCGCCCGCGGGAAGTGCTCGCGGGGCACCGCCAGCGGCGGCGGCGAGCGCTTCGGAGCGCATCCGGGTGCGCGTGGACGCGGCGTGCTCGCGGGCCCGCCAGTCCTCCAGCTCCGCGACCGCGCGCGCCCCTTCGGCGAGCATCTCGGCGCGAGCACGCGCACGGGACGCGCACTCCACCGGGTGCAGGCGGCGGCCCTCGGCGAGCACCCACCCTGTGATCCGCTCCCCGCCGATGCGCTCGCGACGCCCGTCCGGCCGGTGCTCCCACCGCGCGGCCGGAGCAGCCTGCTCGTGCTCGTGCTCCTGGTCCTCGGCGGCGGGGGCACCATCGCGGATGGACGGGGCGCGGGTGCCGTCGGCGAGCTTCCACGGGTCCGCGGCGGCCACGCCGTCCTGGACGACCGCGATCATGTACGCGGCCCCGGCTGCTCCGATCGGGCCGAGGGCGTGCCCGGCGAGCGCGGCGACCGCCGAACCGGTCAGCTCCGTGGGCCAGTGCCCTGCCATGTTCAGCCCGATCGAGATGGTGAGTGCGCCGACCTCCACGTAGGTGGCGCGTTCGTCCAGGTCCCCGCCAGCGGACTGGAGGCGGGCCCGGATGACGATGATCCCGGCGACGGTGCCCAGGAGCGCGGGCTCCACCGCCCACGCCATCGCGGCGGCCGGGGAGTCGGGGGCGAGGCCGAGCATGGCGACCATCCCGGCCTGGACCCCGGCCGTGCTCCACGCTCCGAACGCCACCATCACGGGGAGCAGCAGGCACAGGGCGAGCGTGCGGGTCGTGCGGACCTGCTCGGCGCGCGCTTCCCCGGACCCGGACACCTCGGCGCGGGCGGCGGCCACCTCCCCGGCGAGCAGGGCGCGGCGGCGGATGGCGGCCTGGCGCTCGCGGGCGCGGCGGTCGGCGCGGCGACGGCCGTAGGTGGACCGGACGGCGGCCATGGCCTCCTGCCGCTCCAGGCGCTGGCGGATCTCGATGATCTCTCCGGCCTCGGTGGACTCAGGCACCGGGCACCTCCCCGGCGGCCAGGACGCGGCCCTCGTAGGTCGCGGTGAGGTCGGCGAGCAGCTCTCCGAGGTGGGGGAGCGCGGCGCCGAGGGTGCGCCCGGCGGCGCGCTCGTAGCCGTGCGCGTCCAGGACGGCGAACACGTCGGCGAGCAGGGCGACGGTGGGCTGCGGCTGCGGGGTGCTGGTGGCGCTCACTCGGCACCGCCCGTGGGGATCGGCGCGTACTCGGCGACGTAGGACCGCAGCCAGGCGGCGCGCGCGCCCGGGTCGGTGTACGCCACGGTCTCCCCGGCGGCGGCGATGCGGGCGGCGGTGGCGCGCTCGGCGAGCAGGACGTGCCGGTCGGCGACGGTGGCGCAGGCGTCCAGCGGGACGGTCAGTGCTTCGGCGACGGCGGCGAGGAGGTCGTGGAGGGCGTCCGCCTCGGTCAGCTCGGCGGGGCGCTCGGGGCGCGGTACGGTGGACATAGGTCTTCTCCTGGTGTTGCAGGTGGTGGACCAGGCCCTGAACGGTGGTAGGACACCGCTCGGGGCCGCTTCATTTTTGAGGGTCAGGTGTAGCAACGGGTGTAGCTACTGGCGAAAAACCGTGGTGGTTCGCGACCGATCGCCATAGGCCAAACATGCTGGTCAGCAAACTACCGCGACCCGCAGCGACCTACCGGCGCGCAACTACGGATCAGAAGGTTGGGGGTTCGAGTCCTCCCGAGTGCACCACCTTGAGACAGTGGCAGAGCGGCCCTGAACAGCGGAAACGCAGTTCGGGGCCGCTTTGTGTACGGCTCGGACGCATGTACGGCTCCAGCGTGGGAGCCAAGTGGGCTCCAGACCGGTCCGGCTCTGAACTGCGGTTCTTCCCGCAGGGCCTCGTGGGAACAACCGTTTCAGATGGTGGGTCACGTTCCACCGGACTGCGATTCCGGTATCCACGCTCTCAGAGCACCATCCCTTTGATCCAAGTTCTTTAGAGACTCTGGTGTGTCCTGCGTTTCGGAGTCGGATTTCTGAATCCTGGGACCACGTGACCCTTAAGGAGGGCATCGTGGGACGTCGTGGATACCCCGCCGAGTTCCGCCGCAAGGTCTTGGACCTGGTCCAGGCCGGACGCAGCACCGCCGGTGTGACACGCGATCTGGACATCAGCGCCGAGACCATCTACGCCTGGCGGCGCCAGGACCGCATCGACCACGGCTTGACTCCGGGCCTGACCAGTGCCGAGAAGAGCGAGCTGGCCGCGGCGAAGAAGCGCATCGCCGAGTTGGAGGCGGAGCTGGCGATCCACCGCCAGGACAGTGAGCTGCTGGGCAAGGCGGTGCTTCAAAAAACGGTTCGAGGCGATCGCGGTGCTGACCATCAAGGGTCATCCGGTCCAGGTCGCTGTCCGGGTACTGGCGGTGCCCTCGTCCAGGCCTGCGCCGTCGCCTACGCGCGTCGTGCCGCCCACGGTGATCTCGGCCAGGGTCAGACCCAGGGTCTTGGCCTGGCGGATGAAGCACAGCACCGCCACGTCGGCGTCGGTGAACAGGCGATAGCCAGCCTCGGTGCGCTGAGCCGGGGGCAGCAGGTGCTTGGACTCCCACAACCGGACGGCCTTGGCACTGACCCCGGCCGCCTTGGCCGCGGCTCCCACGGTCATCTCCACGATGCTCTCCCCCTCGGTGGCATTCACGCTTGACCTTGCCCTGGGGGTGGTGTCGGGGGTGGCCCCCACATCCTGCGCATGGCTTACCAGTCGGCGCGGCGCGGGATCCTGAACCAGCATGTGCTGTTGGAGGTGGATGCGTTCGCCGGGATCGCCGGTGGCGCGATCGGACTGCTGGACCTGCTCCCCGGGTATCCCACGGCGGCGTTCTTCGCCGTCAGCGTGCTGGTGGTCAACTACCACGTCTTCTCCGAGTGGCTGTCGCTGCTGGTCAAGACCCGCTCCAGCCAGTCGGTCAAGAAACTGCTGGATCTACAGCCCGACCTGGCCCGACGGGTGGCCGATGACGGCACCGAGACCGAAGTGCCCGTGGAAGACATCGCGGTGGGCGATCGGACGCGGGTGCGGCCCGGTGAGCGCATCCCGCTGGACGGGCACATCGTCTCCGGGCACTCCGCCATCGACCTGTCGCTGGTGACCGGGGAACCGGTCCCGGCTGAGCGCGGACCCGGAGAAGAGGCGGTGGGTGTCAAAACAAATGAGACAGTGGCTCGGTCATGGGATCTGTAGCGCCGCGTCCCGGCGCTCGGCCGGGTCGTTGATCCAGACCGTCTCGGGCAGGCCTTCGGACGTAGGGAGGTCGGGGACGGCTCACAACCAGTGGGCGGGTGCGGACGTGGGCCTGGCAAGCGGAGGAACGCGCGTCCCCCAGCGGTTTCCGTTCGTGAGGAGCTGGTTGACGTGCGGGCCCGGTGATGATGGGTGCTCATGGAGAGGCCGCCTCCGCCGACCGCTCCACCCCGGCCGTGGTGATGGCGACACCCGCGCGTCCCCACCGGGAGTCTGGGGGGCGGTCGTTGCCCTCAGCGAGCGCCGCGACACGGCCCTGAACACAACATGGTCATGAGCGCGATCGTGGACAGCCCTCAGGACGCGTCGTCGGCCAACTCGTAGGCCAGCGCGGTGACCAGCCCGAAAGCCAGGTGCGGCACGAGGTCGGAGATCCACGACGCGGCCGACCACTCGCGGGGGTCGGTGACCCCGAGTGCGGTCATCGGGGCGGTGCTGCCCACGTTGGCCGCCACCCCCGCTCCGACCGCGAGCAGGGGGACCGGCAGTCGCGGCCAGCGGGAGCGTGCGGCTCCGTAGAGCGTTCCCGCCGCCACCCCCGTGGCGATCCCGAGCAGGGGACCGATACCCGAGCGCCGGTTGGCCTCCTCCTCGGAGTCGCGCCCGGCCCGGGACAGTCGCGCCCCGGTCAGCTCCTCCACCCTCTGGACGGTCGTCTCCGGCGTCGTGCTGGCGGGTCTGGCCCGCAACGCCATGTCCAGATAGGTGAACGTGTTGAGTGCCGTGGTTCCCGCGGCCCCGGCCATCGCACCGCGAAGCATGTGGTGGGTCATGTGGCCTTCCCCCGTACGTCGGCCTCGTGCGTCTTGTGGTGGGAGCTCCCCTATCCCCGGCGGGGACCGGCAAACCCGGGAGTGGGAGTGATCCCTTTACCGGTGACGTTCTCAGGAGACGCGGCGGATGAGCTTGGCCACGTCACGGGTGAAGGTCTGGGCGGCCAGCCTCAGCCCCTCCGCCATGATCAGCCCCGGCAGGGTGATCTCGCCGAACAGAGCGCCCGATCCGACGATCGCCGTGGTCACCGTCCGCCCGTCCTCGCCGATCCTGTACAACCGGACCCGGCCGTACTTGACGACGTAGAGCGCCTCCAGCTCCTGGTGCGGGGCGCGCACCAGCTGCCCCGCCCGTACGGGACGTGGTGGGGTCCGCGCGTTGACCTCCTCCATCTCGCCCTGCCCCAGGTTCTGGAACAGGGCGGTCTCGGACAGGCACCAGTGCTCGGCCTTGGTGGTCACGTCCTCGCTGGTGGCGGGTGGTGCGGTCTTCCCGGAGTGTCCGCTCCTGGGGTCAGACTTCGCGTCGGCTCAGGCCGTGGAGTGCCAGGGCGGCGACCAGGCCGTAGACGAGGTGGCCCATCAGGCTCATCATCGCCGTGGCGTCCATGGGAAACAGTGGCATACCGAGCATGACGGGCATCAGGATCAGGCCGCCGAGGACCCACCACGCGGCCCCGTAGACCAGACCGGCCGCCAAGGTTGGCCAGGCACGGTCAGCGAAGGCACCGGCCAGGAGGCCGAACCCCAGCCCGATTCCGGCGGAGATCGCCAGGTGGACCACGGCACCGACCAGGGCGCTCTCGCCGCCGACGAGCATCGCGACCATCGGGAGCATGCCCGTCATGGCCATGAGGATCCCGAAGACGACGCCTCCGACAACCCCCGCGACGACGCCCCGCCAGGCGTGTGTGAGCGCGTGGGACCGTGCGTGCGCGATCGTGGACATGGCGTTCACCTCCGACTTCGGGCCGCCCCGCGAGCGGCTCGAGCGTTACCCTCGGCCGCCGACGGCTCCGTGTCTGCGTATCGGTGTCCCGGGAGGGAACGGCCGGGCGCGACTCGGGTTACGGGGCGGCCTCTTCCTTCGAACCTCAGCACACCGGAGCGGAGGGCCGCGGAACCGTGTCAGCCACCTGACACTGTCCGCGACCGGGAACGATGGCACCTGATGGTGGCGGCCATCGCCGTGGTGAAGTCCACCCCTCCGGCGGCGGCGAAGACCAGTGTCCCGGAAGGAAGACAGGCGGCAAACGCGCAGTCGCCGCCGACCACTCCTCGATGAGCGGCGTCCTGGCCGACAGCTCCTATCGTCTGCTGTCGGCCTGACGGCCCGGCCTCACTTCAGGTGCCGGGCGAAGAACCGGTTCCCGGCGTCCCCCTCGAACTGCGGGACGCCGGTGTGCCCGCCCATATTGGCGTGCAGCGTCTTCTCCTCGGAGCCGAAGGCGTCGAACAGGTCCAGGGCCAGCTGCCGGTCGTTTCCCTCGTCGTCCCACTGCAGCAGGACCTGCAGCGGAACGGTGACCTGCCGGGCCTCCTCGAACAGGGTGCGGGGCACGAAACTCCCGGCGAACAGAAGGGCGGCCGAGATGCGCGGCTCGACCACCGCCAGCCGGATGCCGATGGAGATCACTCCCCCCGAGAACCCGACCGGGCCGCCGATCTCGGGCAGCGAAAGGAGGGCGTCCAGGGCGGCCCGCCATTCCGGGACCGCCTTCTCGACCAGCGGGAGGACGAGCCGGTCGACGATCTCGTCCTCGACCGGCTCGCCGGCCCCCAGCGCCCGGAGCAGGTCGGCGCGGGCCTCCTCGGCGGCGGCCAAACGGGGCCGGTCACCGCCCCCGGGGAGCTCGATGGTGGCCGCGGCGAAGCCCTCCGCCACGGAGTGCCGGGCCCGCCCCGCCAGCCGGGGGTACATCTTGCGCAGTCCGCCGGGGTGGCCGAGCAGGATCAGCGGGGCCGGTGCGGATACGGATCCGGGCGTCCACAGGATGCCGGGGATCTCGCCGAGGGTGAATTCGCGCTCGAGGACGCCGCCGTCGAGGCGCTGTTCGGAAGTGAATCGCACGGTCGTGCCTTTCGGGAGTGCTCGTGTACGGCGCTCCCGGACGACCTATCGTCCGACCGTGACCCCGGAGGGGAGCACCCGTGTCGATACTGCGTTCACGGGTACCACCTCCTTGTTCTCTCGCACGGTCTCCGGAAAAGTAGCAGTGGTCGCCGTGGTCCGCCAACGGGTTTTCGCGAAGGCTCCGGGGCCCGCCGCGAAGGCGATCACGCTCAGCCAGCGAGTTCCAACGGATGCACAGCCGCTCGCTTGACAAGTACAGAGAAGGTGGAGACTCGGCGGTGACCATGCCGGAACGGCGGCCCACACCCAAGGGTCCTACGCGTACTGCGCCCCGGCGACGTCGACGGCGACATCCAGTTGCTGCTGCGCACGCCCATGCCCCACACCGCTCGGGCGGTGGAGGACGGCATCTGCCTGTATCTGGCTCCGGACTACTTCGAACGGCTCCTGAGGCGGCATCCGGCCCTCACCCGCCTCTGGATGGCCAGCGTCGCCGAGCGGCTGGAGAGAAGCCAGGACCGCGTTATCGGAATGCTCGGGCGCTCCCTGCCCCAACAGGCCGCCCGGCTGCTCCTCGACGAGGCCACTGGCGGTGTCCTCGATATCCCGCAGGCCTCCCTCGCGGGTGTGCTGGGGGTTCGCCGCCCCTCATCGAACAAGGTCCTCAAGGAATTCGAGCACCAGGGCCTGGTTCGCGTGCGGTACGGCGCCATCGAGGTACTCGACCCTGACGGCCTTGTGAAACACAGCGAGTGACGGGCACCGCGCGAACGCTCGTCGGCCAAGGCCGACGCGTAAACGGTGGTCCGCGTCAGGGTCCAGCACGGCGCGACGACAGCCGTGCGAACCAACCGCGTAGACCCCGCCGCGCCGACGCCTCGTCCGACACCTGTTTCTCCCGCTGGTGAAGGAGCCGGGGTGCGTGGGCCCGTACGGCGGCAAGGACCTCATCGACGTGCGGATTCACCATGGACACGGGTCCCACGACCACCGTGGGTACGGTCTCGTCTCCTCCGGTGACGGCACGCACCCGGGCCGCCGCGGTGTCGTCTTCCCAGATGTTGACTTCGTGCACCGAAAGGCCGTGTTTGCTCAACCGCCGGCGCAGCGCGGAACAGAACGGACAACCCGGCCGCCAGTAGAACACCACACTGCTCGCCGTGTCGCCCGTCATATCGCCCCTCCGCCGCGTTCTCCGGATACTTCGTCCCTCATCCTCGTTGATCGGACGGGAGGCCCTGGGAAGAGTGTTCGTCCGCTGACACACCGCGTTCCGTTTCACGAACATGGCGCAGGCTGGGCGTACGGCCTTGGCCGAGGCCGTACGGACACGACCGGAGGCAGGCGGGGTGAAGACGCGGCGAGCCCTGACGCGCACAGGGACCATGGCACGCGCGGCCGTCGTCGCGTCCGCGCTGGTGCTCGGTGCGGCCGCCTGCCGGGTACCGCCTCCCGAGGGCGAGGAGGGCACGCGCTCCGCTCCCTCGGAAACGGGACCGCTGGAGGACGTGGACTGGCTGGAGGAGGCCGAACCGGTCCTGGCCGTCTCCCTGGGCGACCTACCCGGTACGGATCCTCGTCTGGCACGAGATCGTCAACGACGCCGTCGACGGCGTACCGGTGATCGTCACCTACTGTCCGCTGTGCGACTCGGCGCTGGCCTTGGACCGCAGGGTGGACGACCGGGTGCTGGACTTCGGCGTGTCCGGCGTGCTGTACGACTCCTTCCTGACCATGTTCGACCGCCAGACCGGGAGCCGACGGAACATCCTCGGCCACGCGGTGGAAGGTGAACTCGCGGGCGAGCGGCTGCCACCCGTCGACCACGTCGACACCTTCTGGTTCGCCCGGGTGGCGTTCACACCGGAAACAGAGATCATGAGGTGACCATGCGATTCATTCCCCATCCGATCCTGACGACCGCGTTGGCGCCCTTCTCACCCTGACCGCCTGTGGAACCCCTGGTTCCGGCGAGGGCGCCGAGAGCGGACCGGCCTCGGAGGGCACCGAGGGCGCGGCCGGCGGACAGCGGACAGCGTCGGCACTCGACTTCCAGCCCCAGACCCTGGACGGGCAGGAGTTCACCGGGTCCTCCCTCCAGGGCGAACCGGTGGTGCTGTGGTTCTGGGCCCCCTGGTGCACGGTCTGCCGCGCCGAGGCGGGCGGTGTGGCCGAGGCCGCCGAGCGCTATGCCGACCACGTGGAGTTCCTCGGTGTCGCAGGGCGCGGCGAGGTCGAGGCCATGCGCGCGTTCGTCGACGAGACCGGAACCGGCGGGATGCGGCACTTGGTCGATGACGACGGTTCACTCTGGTCGGGATTCGAGGTCACCAGCCAGCCCGCGTTCGCGTTCCTGCGTCCGGACGGGACTCACCTCACGGTGTCGGGCACCCTCACCGAGGACGACCTGGACGACTACGTCGAAGCGGAACTCCTGAGCGCGGACGGGCACGACTCGTGAACCAACTCCCGTACGCGATCGCCCTCGTGGCGGGCATGCTCGCCGTGCTCAACCCGTGCGGCTTCGCGCTGCTTCGGGGGTACCTGGCGCTGCTGGTCGCCTCGGAAGACGACCGGCCCGAGGGAGCCCCGCACGAGCGGTGGCGCTCCCTGGGGCGCGCGCTGGGCACGACCGCCGCCATGACCGCGGGCTTCGTCGCCGTCTTCGCGGGCTTCGGGCTGGTCGTCACGCCGCTGGCGCTGTCGGTGGAACGGTACCCGCCCTGGGTCACGGTCGTCATCGGCCTGGCGCTGGTCCTACTGGGAGTGTGGCTGCTGAGCGGACGCGAGGTCGCCCTGATACTGCCCAAGCCCACTCCCGGCAGGCCGGTGCGGTCGTTGCGCTGGGCCGCCGTCTACGGAACCACCTACGCCGTGGCGTCCCTGTCGTGCACCATCGGCCCGTTCCTGGCGTTGACCACGAGCGCGTTGCGCTCCACCAGCGTGCTCGGGGTGCTCGGGATGTTCGGCGCCTACGCGGCCGGGATGGGCCTGGTCGTCGGTGTGATCACGGTGGCCACCGCGCTGGCCCGCGACTCGGTGGCCGCGCGGCTGCGCCGCGCCCTTCCCTACGTGACCCGGGCCGGGGGAGCCCTGCTCGTCCTGGCCGGAGGCTATGTCGCCTACTACGGCTGGTACGAACTGCGGGTGTTCTCCGGCGGCGCTACCGACGACCCCGTCATCGGCGCCGCCACCCGGCTGCAGGCCGCACTCCTGCGCCTGCTGGAGGACGTCGGACCCGGGTGGGTCGCCCTGGCCCTGGCCGTCCTCGTCGTCGGCGGTGCGGCCGCGGCGCTCCGGCGTGCGCGGCGGCGAAGGGCGAGGACGACGTCGTCTCCCTCCGCCAGCGACTGAGAGCGTGTGGTGGCCTGGCCGGTGACCCAGGTGGCCGCCTCCCCCGTTCAGGCCCGCCCGTCGGCCTGGGCGATGGCCCACGCGGCGTTGATGAGACCGATGTGCGACAGCGCTTGGGGAAAGTTGCCGATGAGGGCGCCGTCACGACGGTCGATCTCCTCCGACAGCAGTCCGACGTCGTTGACGTGGGCGGTCGTGGCCTCGAAGATCTCCGTCGCTCGGTCGACCCGCCCGGCCAGTGCCCATCCCTGGGCGAGCCAGTAGGAGCAGATGACGAAGGCTCCTTCGTCTCCGGCGCCCGTCCAGCGCTGTACCAGGGCGCCGCTGGTCAGTTCCCGCTCGACCGCCTCCAGGGTCGCCATGACCCGCTCGTCGTCGCCGGGCAGGAAGCCGACGATCGGCATGAGCAGTACTCCGGCGTCGAGGTGGTCGGAGCCGAACGCTCCGGTGAAGGCTCCGACTGACGCGTCCCAGCCGCGGGTGAGGATCCGTGTTCGGATCTCCTCGCGCGCGGCCCTCCAGCGTTGCGTGTCGGCGCACATGCCCAAGCGGTCCGCCAGCCCGACGGCACGGTCGAGTGCGACCCAGCACATCAGTTTGGAGGTCAGGTAGTGGCGTCCTCCCTCGCGGCCCTCCCAGATACCGGCGTCGGGTTCGGTCCAGGTGGTGGCGGCGCGGTCGGCGAGCCCGCACAGGAGCGCGGCGGTCGTCGGTGACAGGTCGCCGAGGCGGTCGCGCAGTACCCAGGCGCACTCCATTACCTCGCCGAGGACGTCGAGTTGCTTCTGGTTCCAGGCGTTGTTCCCGACGCGCACGGGTGTGCTGCCCCGGTATCCGGCCAGGTGCTCCAGAGTGTGCTCGGTCAGGTCGCGTTCGCCTCCGGCTCCGAACATGACCGGCAGGGGCCCGTCTTCGAGAGCGCCGGTCGAGGCGGCGATCCACTCGAAGAAGCGGTCGGCCTCGTCGGGGCAGGCGGCGACCCACAGGGCCTTGAGCGTGAATCCGCCGTCGCGCAGCCAGCCGAACCGGTAGTCCCAGTTCGCCCCGCCGCCGACCTCCTCGGGCAGCGAGGTGGTGGGGGCGGCGATGACCGCGCCAGTGGGCTGGTACGTCAGCGCCTGCAGCACGAGGGCGCTGCGCATCACCTCGTCCCGGTAGGGTCCCTGGTAGCTCTGGTGCAGAGCCGTCCATGACCGCCATCCGGCGATGGTGTCGCGCAGGGCCGCACGCGCGTCGAGCGGGGCGGCGACCGGATCGGCGGCGTGGCGGTGGTGCAGGGCGAAGACCGCGCTCTCCCCCGCGCGAAGGGTGAACCGCCCGGTGACGTGCTCGCCGCGGGCACACAGGGGGCGGTCCCCGGTCAACAGCAGCCGGTCGGCCCCGCCGACGGCCTCGATGCCGTGCGGGACCTGGGAGAGGTGTGGGACGACACGGCCGTACTCCGGACGCAGGGTGAGGTCGAGGAGGACCTCCACCTCACCGCGCACCGTCTCGACCCGGCGCACCAGCACGTGCGGAGAGGCGTGCCCGATGCCGTGACCGCGTTCGCCGGGGCCCAGCGCCAGTGCGTCGGTCAGGCGCAGCAGGCCCTCACCGGTGTCGAATTCGGTCTCGACGACCATGGTGTCCTCGACATAGCGGCGTGCCACCGTGTGTCGCGCCTCGGGCCGGATGGACCAGTGACCCGCGTCCGGGTCGAGCAGACGCGCGAACACGCTGGGCGCGTCGAACCGGGCGGGACACCACCAGTCGACCGAACCGTTCTTCGCCACGAGGGCGGCGCTGTGGCAGTCTCCGAGCAGGGCGTGGTCACCGATAGCGGCCATGGAATCCGCCTACCCCGGCCTCCGGTCGACAACCGGCCCGCGCCGCGTCCGGTGCGGTGCCGAGACCGACCGAAGCGGAACGCCGACCCGTGAGGACCGCACCGGCCGAACCCTACGGCGCGCTTCTTCCGGCGGGACACCGCGGCCCGCGCCCCGGCCGGTGGGGCGCGGGAAGTGTGCCCCCGCCCGGATCAGTCCAGGCCGGGAGCCTTGGGCACGTCCAGCTCGGTCTGCGCGTAGTGGTTGAAGTAGTTCGTGTACAGGTTGAGCGCGACGTGGGTGAACAGCTCGGTCAGCTGGGTGTCGCTCCAGCCCACGGCGCGGCCCACCAGTGGTGCGGCGCCCCTGGGCGAGCAGGTGGTGTGCCAGGTGGGGATGAGCCTGCACGCGGTCCCCGTCGCCGCCTCGGTACCGTTGTCCTGGCGGTTGTACCTACCCCCAGCCCGGGGCGATCCCGATGACGAACGCCCCGCCAAGACCGGGGTGCCCGGCCAGGTAGGCCACCGGGAGAAATGGCGCCTGGCCCTGGACGCGATCGACCGGGCCCACTCCTGGGGCTTGGACGATCAGGCGGTGGTGGCCGATGCCGGATACGGGCGGATCCACGCCTTTCACGAGGGTCTCACCGCACACGGGTTGGACTACGTGGTGGCGGCACGCGGTGATCTGAGCGCGCGTCCCGAAGCAGCCGAGCCCGAGATTCCCGGCATCTGCGCGGAGACGGGCCGCCCGGCTCTACGGGGCCTCACCCTTGTTCGTGGCCATCACCGGGTGCACCTGGCGCCAACTCCTACCCACCTTCAGCCCCTCCGGTCCCACCGCTCACCGACGTTTCACCGAGTCGACCCAGCCCCGTGTGGGCCAAACTCCACCGCCTGATGCTGGACGGACCCGGCTTCCGAGGTGAACTGGTCTCCGCGGTGTCCCGAAGCAAGTCCCCGTCTTCGCGGGGGCGGGCTCACCCTCCGGCAACGTACGAACCGTCCGCCCTGTCCGGTGGAGCGGTCGACCGCGGTGTGGTCGTCCCAGCCGGTGACCGCCTCAGTCCAGTCGCACGCCCGCGGTCAGTATCAGCGCCACGTCGATCAGCGCGACCAGCATCACCGCTCGAAAAGCGGCCGGGGACCCCGGTCGGCGGCCCATGACGAACCCGGCGGCGATGATCAGCGCGGCGGCGGGCAGTGCCACCAGGCCCGCCCCGGAGACCTCGCCAGGCGGACCGAGCACCAACAGCACCGAGGCGGCTAGAACCAGCGACGCGGCCGCCACGTGGCTTCCGGTGGCACCCAGCCTGTGCGGCAGCCCGCACACACCGGTGGCTCGGTCGCCGTCGAGATCGGGCAGTACGTTGGCGAAGTGCGCCGCGCATCCCAGCGACGCCGCGGCGAGCACCAGCCACGCGGGCGGCAGTGGTGCTCCGGGCAGGCCGAGCACCACGAACGTCGGCAGCAGCCCGAAGGACACCGCATAGGGCAGCACCGACAGCGCGCTGGACTTGACCCCCAGATCGTAGGCCCACGCGGAGACCAGGGCGGCCAGATGCGCCGCCGTCGCGAGCACCCCGGACGGCAGCGACAGGACCAGCGCGGCCAGCGCCGAGATCAGCACGCCGACGAGCACCACGGGCCGGGGAAGCTCACCGGTGGCCACCGGTTTGTCGGCGCGGCCCACCCGGGCGTCGCGCGGCGCGTCCACCAGGTCGTTGAGCCAGCCCACGGACAGTTGCCCAGCCAACACCGCGGCGGCCACGGTCACCAGGCCCCCGGCCTCCCTGCCGGAGGTCACCGCCAGCCCGGTGGCGACCGCGGTGACCGTCAGCGAGGGCAGCGGGTGTGAGGCCCGGACCAGTGCCAACGGCATCGCCGCAAGGTGTCGCATGGGAAGTCATTGTGCCAGTCTGAGCCCATGGCACCCACTGAGCCGCCCGTACGTCGCAACGATCCGGAGCTCTACGAGGTCCTCGCCGACCAGTGGTGGGAGCCGCGGGGAGTCTTCGCCATGCTGCACTGGCTGGCCACCGCCCGCGGCGCCCTGGTACCTCCCGCGCCGCGGCCCGGCGCGGTGCTGGTGGACCTCGGCTGCGGTGCCGGTCTGCTGGCGCCGCACCTGAACGGCAAGGGGTACCGGCACGTCGGGGCGGACCTCTCGTCGAGCGCGCTGCGGCAGGCCGGACAACACGGTGTGCACGGTGTGCGAGGTGACGTGCTCGCCGTCCCGCTGGCCGATGGCTGCGCGGACGTCGTCGTCGCCGGAGAGATCTTCGAGCACGTCACCGACCTGCCGAGGGCGGTGGCGGAGGCATGCCGCCTGCTGCGCCCCGGCGGCCTGCTCGTACTGGACACCCTGGCGGACACCGCGCTGTGCCGGTGGCTGGCGATCGACATCGCCGAGCGCGTGCCGGGGCTCGCACCCAAGGGCGTGCACGACCCCGCGCTGCTGGTCGACCGCGCGCTGCTGGTCGACGAATGCGCCCGGTCCGGTGTACGCGTGGCGTTGCGGGGTATCCGTCCCTCGATGATCGACCTGTTGAACTGGACGTTCGGACGTCGGAACTCGGTGCGGATGCTCCCGGTGGCGACCACGACGGTGCTGTTCCAGGGCTGTGGCCGCAAAGAGGAGTGAATGGCGTTGTCTTCTGCTTCCCCCGTCACCGATTCGGTTTCCGACCCGGAGTCCGCGCGCGCCGCGGCCCGTGATCTGGCATCCCGACTGGCGGCGAGAGCCGCGACCCACGACGCGTCGGGGGAGTTCCCCGCGGCTGACTTCGAGGATCTGCGCGCATGCGGGTTGCTCGGTTTGATGGTGCCCACCCGGCTGGGCGGATGCGGGGCCTCCTTCGCCGACTACACGGACGTCGCGACCGAACTCGCCCGCGGGTCGGGGGCCACCGCACTGATCTTCAACATGCACTCCTCGGTGACCGGCGCGCTGGCGCACACCCCTGACGAACTGGTCCGGCGACTGGGCGCACCCGACAGCTTCTTCACAGCGCGCGACCGGCTCCTCGCGGAAGCCGCCTCGGGCACCCTGTACGCCGTCGCCATGAGCGAGCGCGGCGCCGGCTCACGGCTGTCGCGCACCTCCACCGTCTACCGCAGGACCGACGGCGGGTTCCGCATCACGGGAAGCAAGGCCTTCGTCTCCGGTGCCGGGCACGTCGGCGCCTACCTGGTGACCGCCAGGGACGCCGAAGCCACGGAGCCCCGGGTGTCCTACTTCCTGGTACCGGCGGACAGCGGCACGCGGGTGGAGCCCACGTGGGACTCCATGGGCATGCGGGCCACAGGAAGCCACGATGTCCATTTCGACGCCGAGGTCGGGCCGGGGGCACTGCTCGGCGGTATCGAGGGGGTGACGGTGCTGTTGGCCGAGGTCATGCCGCAGTGGCTGGTGGCCTCCTACGCCGCGGTCTACGTCGGCGTGGCGCGCGCGGCAATCGACGCGGCCAGCGCTCACCTCAGGGAGCGGGGACTCCACACGCTACCGACCGTGCGATCGCGCATCGGCCGGGCCGATGCCGCCGTCGCCGCCGCAGCGCTGGTCGTCACCGAAGCCGCCCGCCGAGTGACCGAGCGGCCAGGGACGCCGGAGACCAATCTCTGGGTCTGGCGGGCCAAGCTGACCGCCGGTGACACCGCGGCCGAAGTGGCCTCCTCCGTCATCGAGGCCGCCGGTGCCTCGGCCACCCGACGCGGGCATCCGCTGGAACGGATCTACCGCGACGCCCGCTGCGGCGCGCTGCAACCCGCCACCTCCGACGTCTGCGCCGACTGGCTTGGTGTCGCGGCCCTGGACGGCGACCCCGACCATGACACGGAAGTACCGCGGTGGTGACCGCCACGATCGCCGGACTGGGCTCGGCGCTGCCCGGAGCCACCGACCAGCAGGTGCTGTGGGAGGGGTTCTTTCGTCGGCACTTCGCCTCGAGTCGAGTCGCGCAACGAATCTTCGCCAACGCGGGTGTCCGCCGCCGACACACCGTCGTCAATCCCGTCAGCGAGGACGTGTCGGGCTGGTCGACCGCCGCCCGGATGCGGCGCTACGCGGAGGAGGCCCAGCTCCTGGGACACCGGGCCGTGGCGGCCGCCATGGCCGACGCCGACGTCACCGCCGACGACGTCGGACTACTCGCGGTCGCCTCCTGCACCGGCTACAGCACCCCCGGACTCGACATCCAGCTGGCGAAGTCGCTAGAACTGCGTCCGGACGTGCAGCGCCTGCTCATCGGGCACATGGGATGCTACGCGGCACTGCCCGCGCTGGGCAGTGCCGCGGACTTCGTGGTGGCCCGCCAACGGACCGCCGTACTGCTCTGCCTCGAACTCACCTCGCTGCACCTGCAGCCGCCGACAAACGACCCGCAACAGGTGGTCTCACACGCCCTGTTCGGCGACGCCGCAGCGGCTCTCGTGCTGCGGCCGAGGGCTGAGGGCGGCCCGGACGCCCGCGTACCCCGACTGGAGTTGGTGGACATCGCGGCGCTCACCGACCCCGACACCAGCGACCACATGACGTGGAAGATCACCGACCTCGGTTTTCGCATGGAACTGTCCGCGCGGGTGCCCGACGTGCTGGCCGAGCACGTGCGGCCGGTGGTCAAGGACCTGCTAACCCGGAACGGGCTCGACCTGCCCGACGTGCGGGGATGGGCGGTGCACCCGGGCGGACCGCGCATCCTGGACACCGTCCAAGACCAACTGGATCTACCCGCACACGCGCTGGCAGCCTCCCGTACCGTGCTCGCCGAACACGGCAACTGCTCATCGGCGACCCTGCCGCTGGTCCTGGAGGAGTTGGTCGGCAGCGGCGCGTTGCACGACGGTGGTGGTCCAGTGGTGGCGATGGCCTTCGGACCGGGGCTGACCCTTTACATGGCCCTGCTCCGTGCCGCACCCAGCCCCGCGGACCCGGCTGTCGCGCCCACCTTGTGAGCGTGAGGTCCGAGAAGGGTGAGGAAGACCGGACGACGCGGCACCGACAAGGAAGGAAGCACCGGATTCGCCGGACCCTCGCGCCAGAACCGGACTCCGATCGTCACCGCCGTCTCCGGCCCGCCGCCGACTTCCACGCGGTGACACCGGCCGCCGCCGCTCCCACGACAACGGCGACTCTGACCAGGAGGCGCCGCCGTGCCTGGCGCCACTCGCCGCTGACCGCGTTGTCCTCGGGCCACGGCGCGAAGACGGTTCCAGCCCCGGCGGAGGCCCGCCCCCTGCGCAGCGCCGCCTGGTCCATCACCGGTCCGACCGCCCTGTCGTACAACCACGGCAGCACCACGTGCGCCCAGGACGCGGCCTGGTGGGCCCGACCCACGACGATCTCTCTCCGGGGCCGCTCGACAGCGCCGACGATCGCCGCGGCCACCCGCGTGGGATCACCGACCGGGGGCACCGGTCCGGCTTCGCGGCCGGTGTAGTTGGCCGCCTGACGGTAGATCGGGGTGTCGAACGACCCCGGAAGAACGGTGCACACATCGATCCCGTCGCTGCCGTGCAGCTCTTGGCGGAGTACCTCCGAGAACCCGACCAGGCCGAACTTGCTGGTGACATACGGTGAAAGGTACGGAGAGCCCATCCTCCCGTACAGTGACGCGACATTGACGAGGACGCCGACGCCCTGCGCGCGGAACTGCGGCAGGACAGCGCGAGCCCCGTGTACCTGCCCGAACAGGTTCGTCTGGACGACTTGGCGGAAGACCTCTGACGGAGTCTGCTCGAAGGTGCCGTAGCTCAGCACTGAGGCGTTGTTGATCCAGGCGTCGATACGGCCGAAGCGCGCGACCGCGGCGCGGGCAAGGGCCCGCACGGCGTCTTCGTCGCCGACGTCGGTGGGCACCACGAGCGCCGTGCCGCCTCGCCGCTCACACTCCCGCGCCGTCTCCTGTAGGCCCTGCTCACTGCGGGCGGCGAGAACGAGATCGGCTCCGCGCTCAGCGAAGGCACGAGCGGTCGCGCGACCGATACCGCTCGAAGCACCGGTCACGACAACCACACCGTCGGGAACGGGCCTCTTGGCGCGAATCATGGTTGAACACCGCCTTGCCGCAGCCATCCTGCCTCCTCTCCGCTGGACGGGCCGTGTACCGCTCCGGCGAACGCTCCCCACTGCGCCAGAGGACCGTTGTTCGTGCCCGCGGTGGTCGGTCCCCGTCCGCAGCGCGGCACTAGGACGTGCGGGCAGGATCCAGGAAGCGGTCGAAGATCACTCCCGTGGCCGCGGCTTGGACGAACTTGTCCAGGACATCAACGATGATGTCCTGTTTCGACCACTTCCACGGCTCGTACAGTCCCAGCGCCGTGTTCAACACGACATCGCCGGTGTAGACGACGCCGAACACCGTCAGCACCGCCCGCCGGCCCCGCAGCCCGGCGCTGGCGGCCACACCGTAGGCGCTGCCCCACATGGCCCCGAGGCTGTAGTGGGTGATGTAGTTCAGCCTGGCCTCCTGCTGCTGGTCCGTCGGCTGGAAGGGAAGAACCCTCTTGGCGAACATCGCCGGCGCGTAGCTCTCCTCCCGCTGGGTTATGGGCATCTCGACGAACTTCTGAAAAGCCGTCATCGCCACAGTCCCGGCCAAGCCCGCGAAAACGCCCCGCCCGAGGGCTGAGGCCAGGTTCAGCCTCTTTCCGTTCATAACAGTCATGCATCGGCTACTACCCGGGTCATCGTGCGCAACACTGTCTTGTCACAAGTGTGATGAGGGCTCTCAATCCTGGAAGGATAAGAGTCATACCACTGAGGTTGAACGGCTGGTGTCACAGCAGTTGGACCGTCAAACCGGTCTCGTTGATGAAACCGTCCAGCAGCCCGGAACGGTACTCACGCGACCCATGAGCACCATCACCGCAGCTCAACCGCTGCCACGCCACCTCGGGCAGGCCAGCGACCACATGATCGGCGCGCACCATGGCCAGGTCCATCGACACGACCATCTGGGACTTGGGAACCGAAACCACGTGGTGGATACCGTACCCACGGCCTGGAAACCGCTCTTCTCGTCGAGCCCGAGAATCAGCACCCCGCCCTTGGTGTTGGCGAAGGCCGACAAGGTCTCGTGTGTGCTCTTGGGAAGCTTGTCCTGGGCCCTCTTGACTTCTACGTCGGCGAGGTCACCCCCGTAGCGCCGCAGATCCTCTACCAATGCCAGGAGCTCGTCATCATGCACGCTTTGAACCTACTGGCTCATCACTAGGTTGCTCA